>NZ_JARXXJ010000014.1:0-60535 GCF_029893935.1 Breznakia sp. PFB1-19 | reverse complement strand
AAAACAAAGTAAAAGCCTGATTACTAATGTGTAACCAAGCTATATAGAATTCTTTATTTATTTCGCCTGTCTACTTGACAGGGGGTACATCAAAATGGAGTCTTTTTATTATATACACTAGAAAAAAACGAAGAAAACTTGAAGATTTTTAAATATTTTGGGATAGTCACTTGACAAGGTAGATAGAATGAAATATAGTAATAGCACTCTACTAACGAAAGTGCTAAAACGAGTAGATGTCAACTTGAATGTGATTCAATGCTTCAAGGCGTATGGGTTTATTATTTATAGCACTTCTAGTATAATGGCAAAGAGGAAAATATATGGATTATTATGATCGCTTACTTGAAGATGTAAAAGCACTCATCAAGGATGAAAAGTTTATAGAAGCTAGACAATTGCTTGATGTTGAGCTAAACATGCCGTATGTTCCGTTACAGTATGAACAAGAGTATCAATCATTGTTTACGTATTGTAATCAACAACTGGCAGGTAATGCAAAATCGAAGACATACGATCAAGAGGATATTGAAGCATTATTGTTTGGAAGTGTAGATCAAGCTAGCGTCGCTTGTGAAATACTTGCGACAAGTAATGTTCGACAACATCTTGAGATGATTGAGAAATATCTATCGGATAAACCGAATGTATTGATTCGAACATTGTTAATTGAAATCCTTATTGACCAAAATGTACATGAAGAAATAAAGCTTGATTATGATGGCTTACATGTAGAGTTTATAGCTGCTTACGTTGAGCCGATTGCTGAACGTGAAAGTACAGAAGAAATGGTAAAAATACTCAGCGATGACTTTGAAAATGATAACCCCACATTTTATAAAATGTGTATAGATTGTTTGGTGAAAGAATTGTATTTCCGACTCCCATTTAGCGTCGAGGAAGAGGAATGTCGATATCTTACAACCGCAATTTCTGCTTATGTGTATGAATCATTAGGTGATAAAGACCAATTTGATGCATATATAAAAGAAAAAGACCTTGCAATGTATGTGGGTTATGACTTAAAATTGAAAGAGTATCGTGTTTAAACACTGGAGGTTAAAAAATTATGAGTTCAAAATGGAAATTGTTAGAGAATTCTCAAGGAGAATTAAAGATTAAAGTTGAAGGTGAAAAATGGTTAAAAGCCCAAGAAGCAGCTTTCAAAAAATTAGCGAAAGACATCGAAGCAAAAGGATTTAGAAAAGGACAAGTGCCTGAAAAAATTGCACGTCAAAAAATTTCTGAACAAAGCATTCTTATGGAAGCAATTGATGAAGTTGCAGGACATGCTTTACAAGAAGGAATTAAAGAACATGATTTATGGATCATTGCTCGTCCTGAATTAGCTGTAGATGAAATTACAAAAGAAGCAGTTATGTTGAAATTCAATGTAACAGTAAAACCTGAAGTAACATTAGGTGAATACAAAGGATTAAAAATTAAAAAAGCAAAAACAACAGTTACTGCTAAAGAAGTTAATGAACAACTTGAACAATTACAAGCACGTTTCTCTGAACTTGTAGTTAAAGATAAAGGAACTGTAGAAAACGGTGACACAGCTGTTATCGATTTCGAAGGATTCAAAGATGATGTAGCATTTGAAGGTGGAAAAGGTGAAAACTATCCATTAGAAATTGGTTCAGGTTCATTTATTCCTGGATTTGAAGAACAATTAATCGGAATGAAAGCTGAAGATGAAAAAGATATTCAAGTAACATTCCCAGAAAACTATGGAGCACCAGACTTAGCTGGTAAAGAAGTTACATTCAAAGTAAAAGTTCACGAAATTAAAACAAAAGAACTTCCTGAAATTAATGATGATTTAATCAAGGATGCAGAAGTTAAAGATGTAGAAACTGTAGAAGACTACAAAAAATACGTGAAAAAGAACTTAAAAGAACAAAAAGAACAAGAGGCTGCAACACAATTTGAAAACGACATGTTAAAACAACTTGTTGATAATTCAAAAGTGGATGTACCTCAAGTAATGGTTGATGATGAAGTAAGTCAAATGGTTAATGACTTTGGACAACGTTTAGCTGCTCAAGGATTTAGTGTTGATCAATACTTCCAAATGACTGGAACATCACTTGAATCACTTCAAGAACAAATGAAACCAGAAGCTGAAATGAAAGTTAACGTTCGTTTAGTATTAGATAAAATCGCTGAAGTTGAAAAAGTAGAAATTAGCGATAAAGATGTTGAAGTAGAATACGAAAACATCGCAAACCGTTACAACATGGAAGTTGATAAAGTCAAAGAAGCTGTAAACAAAGATGCATTACAGTATGACTTAAAACTTCAAAAAGCTGTTGAAATTGTAAAAGACAGCGTTGTAGAAGAAAAATAAAAGACGCTAAAGCGTCTTTTTTGACCCATAAAGGAGGTAGTATATGGAACAAGTAAAAATCGATTTGCCTATTGTATGCACTAGAGGCGTCATCGTGTTTCCTAACAATGAAATTATTATTGATGTTGGACGCAAGAAAAGTGTTTATGCGATTGAAGAAGCGCAAGAACATTTCCAAAATCAAATCGTTTTAGTAGCACAAAGAGACTTAACTTTAGAAGACCCACGAATGAGTGATCTTTATGAGGTAGGTACGATTTGTAATATTATGCATATCCGCCACATGGATGGGTACATGCGTGTAAAATTCAAAGGAATTGAACGTGCACGAATCCAAACCTTAGAGTTCGGAGGAGATATGGTCTTTGGTAGTGTATTACCATTAGCAGATATTCAAGAAAGTGCGCAAGAAGAACTTGCATTAGTTCGTCGTATTGCACAACAATTGGAAAATGTTGAAGGATTTACACATGATCTACCAAAAGATATGATTAGTAAATTAGCAGAAGGGTTGAGTGCAAATCAGCTTGCTGACCAAGTTGCACAAGTATTCCCATTCTCTGTAGAAGCAAAGCAACGTATTCTTGAAGCTGAAAAAGTAAATGATCGTTTACTTTACATTATTCAAGAAATGGAAAATGAAAAACAAATTAGTGATTTAGATAACTTAATCAACGATAAGGTAAAACAACGTCTTGATGAAAATCAACGTGAATACTATTTACGAGAAAAACTTCGTGCAATTAAAGAAGAATTAGGTGATGTTGCTGATCGCGATAGCGATACAGAAGAATACCGTAAGATGATTAATGAAAATCCATACCCTGAAAATATTAAAGAAAAAGCATTGGAAGAACTTTCACGTTATGAAATGTTACCAAGTGCATCAGGAGAAAGTGGAGTTGTAAAAACGTATTTAGATTGGTTATTGAAACTTCCTTGGTGGCAAGAAAGTCAAGATAATGAGGATTTAAATGTTGCACAACAAGTGTTAGATGATGATCACTATGGACTAGAAAAAGTAAAAGAACGTATCATGGAATACCTTGCGGTAAAAACCATGACAAATTCTTTAAAAGCACCAATTATTTGTTTAGTAGGTCCTCCAGGAGTTGGGAAGACTTCTTTATCTAAATCTGTAGCGCGTGCATTGAATCGTGAATTCGTTAAAATCTCACTTGGTGGGGTAAAAGACGAATCGGAAATTCGTGGACACCGTCGTACATACTTAGGTTCTATGCCAGGTCGCTTTATTCAAGGTATGAAAAAAGCAGGTACCGTAAACCCTGTATTCTTAATTGATGAAATTGATAAGATGGGTGCTGATTATAAAGGTGATCCTGCAAGTGCGATGTTAGAAGTACTTGATCCAGAACAAAATTCATTGTTCTCAGATCACTATTTAGAAGAACCATATGACTTAAGCAAAGTTATGTTTATTGCAACTGCAAACTACTTGGATAATATTCCACACGCTTTACAAGACCGTTTGGAAATTATTCAATTATCAAGTTATACAGAAATTGAGAAACTAGAAATTGCAAAACGTCACTTGGTACCAAAACAATTAAAAGAAAATGGTTTAACAGATAAGCAATTTAAAATCTCTGATGAAATGCTTATGTATGTAATTAAACACTACACTAGAGAAAGTGGAGTGCGTCAATTGGAACGTGTGATTGCTAAGTTAATCCGTAAAACGGTTCTTGTGATTTTAAAAGATGAAAAGAAATCACTATCTATGACGAAAAAGAAAATCCAAGAGTTCTTAGGTAAAGAAATCTTTGACTATGGACGTAAAGAGAAAAAAGACCAAGTAGGTACAGTAACAGGATTAGCATATACTTCATTTGGTGGAGATATTCTTCAAGTAGAAGTAAACCATTTTGATGGTACTGGTAAACTTGTTGTGACTGGACAACTTGGTGATGTGATGAAAGAAAGTGCTAGTATTGCATATGACTATGTAAAAGCGAACGCAAAAAAATATCACATTGATTCTGAAATATTTAAAACACAAGATGTACATATTCATGTTCCTGAAGGTGCAGTCCCTAAAGATGGACCAAGTGCTGGTGTGACATTAACCACTGCACTTATTTCTTCTTTGTCAAATCAACCAGTAAAGAGTGATTTAGCGATGACTGGAGAGGTTACTTTGCGTGGAAATGTATTGCCAATTGGTGGATTGAAAGAAAAATCAATGGCTGCACATCGCTCAGGTATTACAACAATCGTTATGCCTAAAGATAATGTGAAAGATCTTGATGATTTACCAGAAACAGTTAAAGAATCAATTAAATTTATTCCAGTTGATCATGTTTCGCAAGTGCTTAATGCTGCACTCGTGAAATAATGAGAACGATACAATACTGTGAACTTGTGACTTCGGCTCCAGACAAAAGTTTTTGGCCTGAGTCACAACTTCCAGAAATCGTCTTAGCAGGGCGTAGTAATGTAGGAAAGAGTAGTTTTATCAATACGATGGTCAATCGTAAAAAACTTGCCTATGTTGGAAATACACCTGGTAAGACACGCTTACTAAATTTCTTTAACATCGACGACACATTTTTATTTGTTGATGTTCCAGGTTATGGATATGCCAATATAAGCAAACGACAATTGCAAGCCTTTGGTCAAATGATGGAAGACTACTTTGGTACTCGTGAACAAAAGATTGGACTGGTTCTACTTGTTGATGCACGTCATAAGCCGAGTGAGGATGATATTACCATGATGGAATATGCGAGATATCATCATTTACCTGTAGTTGTTGTAGCAACAAAAATTGACAAACTTAAACGTAGTGAAATTAGTAAAAATATGGGTAAAATTGCTAGTACGCTTGAAATCCCTGAAACGGAAATTGTTCAATTTTCAAGTGAAACATCAAAGGGAAGAGAAGCTGTCTGGAAAAAAATTGATGAATTATTGGAAAGTGTTGCATAGCACTTTCTTTTCTTTTGGTAAATCAGCTGTGAAAAGGTGCAATATGGTTGAATTGCACCTTATTATTGCCTATACTTAAAGGTAAAGATAGGAGTAGATAATTATGAAATACTTACAAATCACAAAAGATTTTTATTGGATTGGGGTAGAAAATCCAAATTTACGACGTTTTGATATTATTATGGAAACTGAGTTTGGAACAACATACAATTCATACTTACTAAAAACAAGTCAAGGGGTTGTATTGTTTGAAACAGTAAAAGATAAATTCTTTGATGAATATATCGAAAAAGTTAGAGAATTAGTAAAAGTAGAAGATATCAAATACATTATTTGTAATCATACAGAACCAGATCATTCTGGCTCATTAGAGAAGTTTCTTGAATTAAATCCAAATATTGAGATACTTTCAACCATTGCCGCACAAAACAATTTAAAAGAAATTGTAAATAAACCGTTTAATGGACGTGTTGTAAAAGACCAAGAAGAAGTTGTTGTTGGAAATAAAACGCTACGTTTTATTATGGCACCAAATTTACATTGGCCAGACACGATGTATACATACATTGTTGATGAAGAAATTCTTGTTACTTGCGATTCATTTGGTGCACATTATGCCACAAATGAGGTGTTATTATCACAGGTCGCAAATCGTGAAAACTATGAAAAAGCATTCGCATATTATACAGAAATGATTATGGGTCCATTTAAACCATTTGTTGCTAAGGCGATGGATAAAATTCGTGATTTACCAATTCGTTATATTGCAACTGGGCATGGATGTTTGATTGATCAAGAAATTGATGATTTCATTCAACGTTATACAGACTTTGCGAAAGTGAAAACTAACGATGTGAAAAAAGTAGCAATTGCTTATGTAACTGCATATGGTTATACGCGCGAAATGGCAGAAATTATTAAAGATGAATTAGAGAATCATCATTTAGAAGTGAAGTTGTATGATTTAGTAGATGCAGACCAAGAAGAAGTATATGAAGCAATTAAACAAGCCAATGGAGTGCTTTATGGTTCATGTACAATTGTCGGAGATGCATTACCTCCAGTATGGCATATGATGAATCGAATTCTAACGCCATATGATGGAATTAAAGTTGCTAGTGCTTTTGGTAGTTATGGGTGGTCTGGTGAGGCTGTACCAAATATGATGGTCCGTTTGAAGCAACAAAAAATGAAACTTGTAGATGAAGGATTACGTATTAAATTTAAACCAAGTGATACACAAAAAGAAGAAATCCGTGCATATGCGAAAAACTTTGCACAAGCGCTTATTGATTAAAGTGAAAAACTTGGTATAATAAGTAAGAAAATAAATACAGTGAATAGAAGGAGTACATACAAACGTTTTATAGAGAGTTGTTGATTGGTGAAAAACAATAAATGAATGTATGGAAGGTAGTCTAGGAGTAGATATTCTGAGTTTAGTAAGAATATCCGGTTACAGCCGTTATCTGTTTAAGGCATACATTGTATGCAAATTAAGGTGGTACCACGAGCATTCGTCCTTTGGGATGAGTGCTTTTTATTTTCAACAAGGAGCACATATGAAGAAAACTTTTCAAATCGAAACAGATCGTTTACTTTTACGACAAATGAATGCTTCAGATTACGATGATCTAAAGGACATATTGGCTGATCCAAAAGTGATGTATGCTTATGAAGGTGGCTTTAGCGATACTGAAATTCAACAGTGGTTTGAAAAGCAACAAGAGCGCTATCAAAACGATGGTTTTGGTTTGTGGGCAGTTGTGCTTAAACAGACAGGGAAGATGATAGGAAACTGTGGTTTAACTTATCAGCAAACACCATGGGAGACCGTATTAGAAGTTGGCTATCAATTTGCCTATGCGTATTGGAATCGTGGGTATGCAAGTGAAGCGGCGCGTGCTTGTGTTACTTATGCTTTTACAAAACTAAACGTCGACACGGTGTACGCTTTAATACGCGATACCAATCAAGCCAGTATCCGTGTGGCAAAAGCGCTGGGGATGAAAGAAGTAAGTGAACGTAGCTTTGATAAACACTATCGTGGTGTAACTATGCGACACGTTACATATAAATTAACAAAGAAGGAGAATCAGATGAGAAACACATTAGAAGCAAAATATGATCATAGTAAAATCGAAAGTAAGTATTACGATCATTGGGTGAAAAAAGGATATTTCACTGCAGGAGATACAAGTAAAACTCCATACGCAATGGTGATACCACCACCAAACGTAACAGGTAAGTTACACTTAGGTCATGCATGGGATACAACGTTACAAGATATTGTAGCTAGATATAAACGACTTCAAGGTTTTGATGTACTATGGCTTGCTGGAATGGACCATGCAGGAATTGCAACACAAGCAAAAGTTGATGAGCGTTTAAAAGCACAAGATGTTTCACGATACGATATTGGTCGTGAGAAATTCTTGGAACATGCATGGAACTGGAAAGAGGAATATGCAAGTCATATTCGTGAACAATGGGCAACACTAGGTTTATCGCTTGATTATACTAGAGAACGTTTTACACTTGATTCTGGACTAAATCAAGCAGTTAATAAAATCTTCGTTGATTTATACAACGATGGCTTGATTTATCAAGGAGAACGTATTATTAACTGGGATCCTGAAGCAAAAACAGCATTATCAAACATTGAAGTTATCCATAAGGAAATTGAAGGTGCAATGTACACATTCAATTATAAAGTAGTGGAAACGGGTCAAGAATTACAAGTTGCCACAACACGACCAGAAACAATGTTTGGAGATGTTTGTGTAGTTGTTCACCCAGATGATGCACGCTACAAGGACGTAGTTGGAATGCATGTCATCAACCCAGCAAATGGACAAGAATTGCCAATCATTACTGATGATTATATCGATGTTGAATTTGGAACTGGAGTTATGAAATGTACACCTGCGCATGATCCAAATGACTTTGTGATTGGACAAAAATATCATTTACCAATGCCAATTTGTATGCATCCAGATGGAACGATGAATGAATTAGCTGGTAAATATGAAAATATGGACCGTTTTGCTTGCCGTAAAGCACTTGTTGAAGATGCAAAAGTTGCAGGAACACTTATTAAAATTGAAAAACATATGCACCAAGTTGGTCACTCAGAAAGAACAGATGCAATTGTTGAACCATATTTATCTAAACAATGGTTTGTTAAAATGCGTCCACTAGCAGATGAAGTAATTAAAAATCAAAATATTGAAGATCAAAAAATTAACTTTACACCAAAACGTTTCGAACATACATTTAACCAATGGTTAGAAAAAATTGAAGACTGGTGTATTTCACGCCAATTATGGTGGGGACACAGAATCCCAGCTTGGTATCACAAAGACACGGGTGAAATCTATGTTGGATTACAAGCACCTAAAGATATTGATAATTGGCAACAAGATGAAGATGTGCTTGATACATGGTTCTCAAGTGCATTATGGCCATTCTCAACACTTGGTTGGCCTGAAGAAACAGCTGATTTTGAACGCTACTATCCAAATGATACATTAGTTACAGGATATGATATTATCTTCTTCTGGGTTGCTAGAATGGCATTCCAAGCACGTTATGCGACACACAGTCGTCCATTCAAGGATGTTCTTATTCATGGACTTGTTCGTGATGAACAAGGACGTAAGATGTCTAAATCACTTGGAAATGGTGTGGATCCAATGGATGTAATTGCTGATCATGGATGTGATGCGATGCGCTTCTTTTTAACAACGAATTCTACACCAGGACAAGACCTTCGTTATATTGATGAGAAAGTTGATAGTTCAAGTAACTTCATCAATAAAATATACAATGCTTCAAAATTTGTATTAATGCATATTGCAGATGATTTTGATCACGAACAAATTGATTTACGTAAAGCAACAACAATTGATAAATGGATTATTAAACGATTCAATGAAACATTAAAAAATGTTAGTGAGAATATGGACCGTTTTGAGTTTGCACTAGTTGGCAATGAATTGTACTCATTTATTTGGGATGATTTCTGTAACTGGTACATCGAATTAAGTAAAGCAAGTCTTCAAAGTGATGATGAGGGAATTAAAACTGCCGCAAAATCAACATTACTATTGGTATTAGAAGGAATTCTAAAAATGTTATCTCCATTTATGCCATTTGTGACTGAAGAAATCTATCTTGCACTTCCACATCTTAAAGATTCAATGAATGAAGAAACTTGGCCAACCGTAATTTCTACAGATATCATGGATATTGAGATGGAAGAAGTGAAACGTTTAATTTCAATGGTTGAAGCTGTACGTGAAGTAAAAGCAACGTATAAATTAAAACCAAGTGCACCAGTAGATATTCTTGTTAAAGATACAAATGAACAAGTTGAAGATACAAATGTATTCATCAATGCATTCCTTGAGCAAATGTGTAAAGCAACCTGGGTTTCAAGTGTTGGTGATGAGGAAATGGTTGTACGTCCTGTATATCAAGGTTCAATCTCGATTCCTTTAGCTTCGTTAATTGATATCGAAGAGGAAAAGAAAAAACTTGAACAGGATAAGAAAAAACTAGAAGGAGAAATTAAACGTGCAGAGGGGATGTTAGCAAATCCAAACTTCACAAATAAAGCTCCAGAAGCAAAAGTAAATGCAGAAAAAGAAAAACTAGAAAACTATAAAAATCAATATGAAATCGTTGTAAAACGATTAGCAGAATTGGCTTAATTTAATTAGAGGAACATTTCCTAAAAGGTTGTTTTCAAACGACATGGGAATACTTCCTCTTTTTTCTTATTTGCATGGACCAAAATTTCCAAATATATACCATTTCCAACCAGCAAACATGTCTAGGAGTAGCATTACGTTAGGACTTTCGATATAATAATACTTGTGAAAGCGATTACACAGTTATAGAGAGAAGGAGGTCCTATTATGGGGGATAAATTTGTTTATTCATTTCATGAGGGAAATGAGACGATGCGTAACTTACTTGGTGGTAAGGGAGCAAACTTAGCAGAGATGATCAATTTAGGAATGCCAGTTCCTGATGGTTTTACGGTTACAACGGAAGCTTGTAACAAGTACTACGATGATGGTGAAACAATTGATAAAAAAATCATCGATGAAATTTTTACACATTTAACTGAGTTAGAAAAGAGTTCAGGTAAGGTATTTGGTGATCCAAATAATCCATTACTTGTTTCTGTGCGCAGTGGTTCACGTGCAAGTATGCCAGGTATGATGGATACGATTCTAAACTTAGGACTAAATGATGAAGTTGTTGAAGGTCTTGCAAAACTAACGAATAATCCAAGATTTGCATATGATTCATATCGACGTTTTATCCAAATGTTCGCTGATGTAGTTATGGGATTATCAAAATCAAAATTCGAAACAGTGATTGATGATATTAAAGCTGAGCGAAAAGTTGAGTTAGATACGGATTTAACTACAGATGACTTAAAAGAAATGGTACGACGATTTAAATCGTTCTACCATGCAGAGTTGAAATCGGATTTCCCATTAGATCCAAAAGATCAACTAGCTCTTGCAATCGAAGCAGTATTTAAATCTTGGAATAATCCAAGAGCGATTTACTATCGTAAAATGAATGATATTCCTTCAAGTTGGGGAACTGCAGTAAACGTTCAAATGATGGTGTTTGGAAATATGGGTGAAACATCTGGAACAGGTGTTGCCTTCACAAGAAGTCCAAGTACTGGAGATAATCAATTATTTGGTGAATTCTTAATGAATGCACAAGGTGAAGATGTTGTTGCTGGTATCCGTACACCTAACCATATTAGTGAACTGCAAAAAGTAATGCCTGAAGTATATGATGAATTTGTGGCAATTTCTAAACGCTTAGAAGAACACTATCATGATATGCAAGATATGGAATTTACAATTGAAAATAAAAAATTGTATATGTTGCAAACACGTAATGGAAAACGTACGGCTAAAGCAGCACTGAAAATTGCATGTGATTTAGTAAGTGAAGGTTTATTAACTAAAAAAGAAGCAATTTTAATGGTAAATCCAAGTCAATTAGATGCATTGTTGCACCCACAATTTGATCAAGATGATATAAAAGGTGAAACACCAATTGCAACAGGTCTTCCTGCGAGTCCTGGAGCTGCTACTGGACAAGTTGTGTTTAATGCAGAAGATGCTGCTAATTATGCGCAAAAGGGTCACAGAGTGATTCTTGTACGTCTAGAGACGTCTCCTGAAGATATCGAAGGTATGAACTCATCAAAAGGTATCTTAACTGTACGTGGTGGTATGACAAGTCATGCAGCGGTTGTTGCACGTGGTATGGGAATCTGCTGTGTATCAGGTGTTGGAGATATCAAAATTAATGAAGAAAACAAAACATTTACCGTATGCGGAAAAACATATAAAGAATATGACTACATCTCTCTAGATGGTTCAACTGGTAATGTATACGGTAGAGAATTAAAAACTGTACCAGCTGCAATCGAGGATGACTTTGAAACATTCATGAATTGGGCTGATGAATTCAGAACATTAAAAGTTCGTACAAATGCAGATACACCACGAGATGCTAAACAAGCATTAGCATTTGGTGCAGAAGGTATTGGGCTTGTGCGTACTGAACATATGTTCTTTGAAGGAGAACGTATTAAAGCAATTCGTGAGATGATTGTTTCAAAAACAAGTGAGCAACGTTCACGTGCACTTACTAAATTATTACCAATGCAAAAAGGTGACTTTGAAGCGATTTATGAAGCTATGCAAGGTAGACCAGTAACGATTCGTTATTTAGATCCACCACTTCATGAATTCTTACCAACATCTTCATATGATATTACACAACTTGCATTAGATATGGGAATGGAAGTTGATGAGTTAAAAGGAATCATTCAAGGATTACACGAATTTAACCCAATGATGGGACACCGTGGTGTACGTTTGGATATTTCATATCCAGAAATCGCAGAAATGCAAACACGTGCAGTTATTGAAGCTGCAATCGCTGTTAATAAACGCAATGCAGATTTCAATGTAGTTCCTGAAATTATGATTCCACTAGTAGGTGATGTTGCTGAGTTACGTTATGTAAAAGCAGTTGTGAAGAAAGTTGCAGATGAAATCATTGAAGCATCAGGTGAGAAACTTGATTACATGGTAGGAACAATGATTGAGATTCCTCGTGCTGCATTAACAGCTGATGAAATTGCCGAAGAAGCAGAGTTCTTCTCATTTGGAACAAATGACTTAACACAAATGACATTTGGTTTCTCAAGAGATGATGCAGGTGGTTTCTTAAGTGATTACTATGACAAACACATTTATGAACAAGACCCATTCCAACGCTTGGATCAAAAAGGAGTTGGAAAACTTGTGAAAAATGCAGTTGATCTTGGTAAGAAAACGAGACCAAACATTAAACTTGGTATTTGTGGGGAACACGGAGGAGATCCTTCAAGTGTTGAATTCTTCCACAATGTAGGACTTCAATATGTATCATGTAGTCCATTTAGAGTTCCGATTGCACGTCTAGCTGCAGCACAAGCTGCCATCCGTGCAGAATCAAAATAGGCTAAATAAAAAGGGTATCGACTTGTTCGATGCCCTTTGTTTCGGTAATTCGATTTATTTTTTGCGTGTACCAAAGATACCGCGAATAATGCTATTTCCAACATTTCGTCCAATCGAACTTAGTGCATTTCCGACAAAACGATCAATTTGCTTATTTCTTCGATCAGCTTTCTTTTGTTCGGCTTTTTCTTGTCGAGCTTGCTCTTTTTGTTGCAGTTTAGCAAGTTCTTTGGCTTGTTTCTCATCAAGTTTTGCTTGTTCTTTAGCTTGTTTTTCTGCTTCCTTGTCTGCAATTTCTTGCGCTTCTAACTCTGCTGTTTTTTCTTGTAGTTCTTCATATGCAGATTTACTATCAACACGTGTGCGATATTTTGCTTCTACAGGATTGTTGCGAATACAATTTTCGATGGTTGCATTATCGGCAGCTCCCATATAACTTCTTGGTGGAAGGATTGTTGCACGTTCTACCATTGTAGGAATTCCTTTTGCATCAAGAAATGATACCAATGCTTCACCAGTTCCAAGTTCTTGTAAAACTTGTTCTGTATTAAAGGCAGGATTGATGCGAAATGACTCGGCAGTTGCTTTGATAGATTTTTGTTCAGCTGGTGTATATGCACGCAAGGCATGTTGAATTTTATTACCAAGTTGACTTAGTATACGATTTGGAATATCGGTTGGTTGTTGTGTAATGAAATATACACCAACACCTTTAGAACGAATCAATTTAACAACTTGTTCGATCTTATCTAATAAAGCCTTAGGTGCATCATTGAATAATAAGTGCGCTTCATCAAAGAAGAATACCATCTTTGGTTTTTCTAAATCTCCAGCTTCCGGTAATGTTTCATAAATTTCTGATAATAACCATAACAAGAATGTAGAATACAAGACTGGATTTTGTGCTAACTTCACGGCATGTAAAATATTAATAATTCCTTGTCCACTACTTGGATCGCAAACTAGCCAATCTTTGATATCAAGTTCTGGTTCACCGACAAATGTGTTTCCATCACTTGCTTCTAAAGCAACAAGAGAACGCATAATTGCACCGATTGTTGCTGAAGCGATATTTCCGTATTCTTTTTGTAGATCTTCTCTTTGTGCATCCACAAACTGTAACATCGCCTTAACATCCTTGATATCAAATAATAATAGTTGTTGTTCATCTGCAATTTTGAACACAACTTTTAGAACGGAAGATTGAATATCATTCAATTCTAAGATGCGTGCAAGTAAATCAGGTCCTAAATCAGAAATAGTCGTACGAACGGGAGTACCTTTTTCTCCGTAAATATCGTAGAATCGTGTTGGATATCCACTAAAACTCCAGTCTTGAATGTGTAATGATGCAATGCGCTCATCGACATTTTTATTACTGACTCCTGGTGATGCAAGACCAGACACATCCCCCTTGATATCTGCTAAAAACACAGGAACTCCTGCATCACTGAATGCTTCAGCAAGAACTTTTAGCGTTACGGTTTTTCCAGTTCCTGTTGCTCCTGCGATAAGTCCATGACGGTTTGCCATACTTGGTAGCATGTAAATAGGGGAATCCGTGCTTGCTACCCAAATTTCTTTTTGATCTTTTATATACATAAATGAATCCTTTCCTGTTTTATAAGTACAATTGTATTTTATCAATCATTACTAGGTTTGTACACATAGATACCCATGTTGTTAGCGACTAGGAAATGAAATGAATTCATAGTATAATGGGTAAATGATTAAGGAGCGCTTATGGGTGTATTAGCAAAATTATTTATTAAAGATTATAAAAACTTCAAAGATGGAAAAGTGCGTTCTGCATATGGACGACTTGCAAGTATCTATGGTATATTTTGGAATATGATTTTATTTACAAGTAAACTTACCATTGGATTACTTTTTCATAGTGTGTCAATACAAGCGGATGCGTTTAATAACTTAAGCGATGCAGGTAGTTCAATTCTATCGCTTATTAGTTTTATCTTTGCTGCTCAGCCAGCAGATAAAGAACATCCTTTTGGTCACGAACGTTTAGAATATATATTTTCTATGATTATTGCATTTATCATTTTGTTTTTTGGGATGCAACTTGTATTCTCATCAGTTACAGATATTATTCATCCAAAGAATGTTGTTGTAACTATACCGATGGTTGTTGTACTAATTATATCTATAGTTGTAAAAATTTATATGTATGCTTATAACCATGCATATGGAAAGCGCATTGACTCAACTGTGATGCAAGCAACTGCAGTGGATAGTTTTAGTGATGTATTAGGAACAAGTGTTGTCTTAATAGGACTTCTTATCTCGCATGTCTTTGCGATACAATTGGATGGATTTTTAGGAGTTATCGTCGCTTTATTTGTCTTAAAAGCTGGATGGGGAATTGTAAGTGAAACCTTCACAAAATTAATTGGGGAAGCACCAAGCGTTGATTTCACAAAGAAAGTTGCCGCAAAAATATTATCGTATCCTGGCGTACTAGGCGTACATGAGATGATTGTACATAGTTATGGACCCGATCAAACTTTTGTGACCATCCATGTTGAAATTAGCAGTAAAGAAGATATGATGGAAGCACATTCTACAATCGATGATATTGAAAACGACTTTCTTGTACAAGATAACATTCATCTTGTTATTCACATGGATCCAATTGATATTGATGATCCTTATACAAATCAAATGCGTAAAGAGATGGAGAAAGTTATGCATGATATTGATCCGCGCTTTTCCTTACATGATTTTCGAGTGGTCAAAACTAAGACACATAATAATTTTATATTTGATGTTGAAGTTCCAATTGATTGTAAAATGAAGCGTCAAGATATCATAGACGTAATAGAATCAAAAATACCACAAGGAGAAGTTCCAAATTATGGAGTGATAAATGTGGATCGTGCATATGCACCAATGAAAGATTATGAAGTAGAAGCAGATGAAGATATAAAGAAAAAGTAGGGTCAAACGATCCTACTTTTGTAATATAAAGGTTAAATTGCGTCCAGTATCCTTATTTCTACGGTACGAAAAGAAATTTTCATTATCTTCAAATGTATCTTCATGTTGAATAATAATGTTTGTATCAGGGATACCAGCATCTCGCAACATTTGATAATTTAAACCACGTACATCTAAATAGTATTTATCATTACCTTTTGGCATGTAATAAGTAGATGTATCAAAATCAAGTTTAAGTACTTCATCAATAACATCTTGTCCAACTTCAAAGTTTGTAAAATCAATTGATGGTCCAATAATTACACGTAATGCATTTGCTTCACAGTTTTCTTCATATAAAAGCGTATGTAACATTTTTTTCGTAATACCTGCAACAGTACCTTTCCATCCAGCATGAATAGCCGCAATGATATGTTGGTCTTGATCGTGAATCAAAATAGGAACACAATCTGCGGTAAAGACACCAATTAAAACATTATGCAAATCTGTATACAAGGCATCACAGTCAGGAATGGCATCTTTTGCACTGTAAGCACCAGCACCGATATCTTCTTTAGTAACTTTATGAATATTTGTACTATGTGTTTGATTTGCAAATGTACATTTTTCTAATTCAAAATCGATTTCCTTCATAAAATCTTTACGGTTTTGAATTACTTCATCTGTAGCATCTGTTGTATGTAAGGCAAGGTTATTGTCTTGTAGTTTACTCGAATCTTTTAAGGTAGTTCCAGCGTACACTTCGCTGACCTGTGAATAATTAATATGCATGATATACTCCTTTATTTGTATTTTTGTTCATGATATGCGCAAAAGACATCGTTTAAATCGGCAATCAACGTTGGTGAATCTACTATACCATCCGTGAATATTGCAATCAAGTATGGTTCCTCTGTATATACGATTCCATAATCATTGACATAACCTGCAAACTCTCCATACTTGTGTGCGATTTCATAATGCTCAGCAGCAGTTCCTGCTTGTAAGAAATATCCTTGGCTGGCAATTTTTAATAAATCAATCAGCTCTTGATATTTATTTTGATGACTATAAAGATACTTTAGTACTTCCATACTGCTTCTAGCAGTAGTTATATTGTTGTTGATTTCCTCAAGTGTGTATTGTTTTGCACCATAGTTAGAAAAAGCTTGATAGGTTTCCAAGACTCCAGTTGTATATAACATAATTAATGAAGCGGAGTTATCACTATTCACAATGGCTTGTCTAATTAAATAGGATAAAGGAATTTGATCATCAATTGTGTAAATTGTAGAAATGCCTTCCTCTGGCATATATGCTTCTTCATAAAAAGGTAGGGCAGTATCCTTTGTATATACACCTTTCTCGATTAAGTCGTAATAGTACATAGCAAGTGGTAGCTTATACGTACTTGCTGCTAGCATTTCTTCATCTTCGTTGACCTGAATGGTCTCATCATCTTTAGGGTCATAATATATATACGACAATTGTTTGTCATCAAAATCATATGCATCAAGAATATATGCGATACTTTCTTGTAAATCACTTTTTGATTCTATGGTTGGTGATTCGTCGCCTTTTGTTGATGTACGAGTCTCTTCTGTAAATTGTGCAAGCATGTCTTCACTGATGTTTTTTAGTGCGATAATTGCAACACAGCCAATAATAATTAAGCAACTTAGAATCATTATCAGTAATAGTTTTCTGCGAATGATTTTCAGCTGTCTACTTGTCTTCCTCTTTCTTTTTTTCATATCTATATTCTACCATTTTTACGTATATGAATACACTCATATCATCTTTACTAATGGGTATACATTGATGAAAATGAAATAATTCAAAAAAATTAGCACTTTATACTTGACAGTGCTAATTTGGTGGTATATAGTATTAGCAGATGCTCGTAAAGAGTGCTAGAAAGGGTGTACATATGCAACTAACAGATCGACAATTATTAATCTTTAAAACGATCGTTGATGAGTTCACAAAGACAGCAGAACCGGTTGGTTCGAAAAATTTAATGAACTTATTAAATATCAAAGTTTCAAGTGCAACTCTTCGTAATGAAATGGCTGCGTTGGAAGAATTTGGATTATTAGAGAAGACGCATACATCAAGTGGACGTGTACCTTCAAGTAAAGGGTATCGATTCTATGTAGAGCATCTTATGGAAAAAGAATTAGATAGTAATGTTGAAAATGCATTAAGTGAAGTATTCCATGAACGTCATTATAGTGTTGAGGAAATCGTAAAGCGAAGTTGTGATATACTTTCGCAAATGACTAACTTAACATCTGTAGTGCTTGGTCCAGAAACAAGTTCACAAAACTTACAACACATTCAAATTTTTCCAATTAATGAAAGAAGTGCAGTATGTGTATTTATTACTGATCAAGGACACACGGAAAATAAGATGTTCCATTTTGATGAAAATGTGAGTTTAAATGATATTCAAACATGTTGCAATATTTTGAATGATCATTTAGCAGGAACACCAATTAATGAATTATCATGTAAACTAGAAGAAATTAGACCACTGTTATCAAGTCAAGTGGTTCGTCATGAAGTATTATTCCAAGCATTTGTTAGCGCATTTGTGAAATTTGCGAGTGATAATGTATATACTTCAGGTGCATCAAATATGCTTTACCAACCAGAATTTGCTGATATTGAAAAACTTCGTGAACTGATGAAGTTCTTAGAGGATAGTAGTGTTTGGCGTCAACTGGGAAGTAGTAATGAAGATATTTCGATTCGTATTGGGAATGATGATAACCAAGTCATTCCATTTGAGAACGTATCTGTTGTCTCAAGTACGATTCGAATTAATGATGAAGAAGAAGGAAAACTTATGGTTGTAGGTCCAACAAGAATGCCATACAACAAAGTTGTTGCATTAATGGAATATATGGCAAAAGCAATCGGAGATTTATATCGTAATGATAGATAGGAGTGGAACGATGAGTGAAGAGTTAAACAAAGAGGAAGCAACTCTTCAAGAAGAAGAAGTTCTTGAGACGGAAGCTAACGAACAAGAAGAAATGTTAGATAACGAAGAAGCAGTAGAAACTCAAGAGCATGAAGAACTTGAAGAAGGCGAAAAGAAAGAAAAGAAAGGTTTCTTTAAGAAAAAGAAATCAAAAGAAGAAGCATTAGAAGAAGAAATTATTGGGTTACGCGAAGAACTTGCAAAAACGCAAAATATGTATTATAAAGCGTATGCAGACACGGAAAACCTAAAGAAACGATTACAAAATGATGCTGACACATTAAGAAAGTATCGCATTCAAAGCTTTGCCCAAGAGATTTTACCAGTTATGGATAATCTTGAAAGGGCAATCGGATTTGAAGCAAAAGATGAAGATGTTAAAAACTATGTGAATGGTATTAACATGGTATATCAACAAATCAAAATTGCTTTAGAAAATGAAGGTGTAAAAGCTATTGAATGTTTAGATAAACCTTTCGATCCAAATATACACCAAGCTTTAGTAACAGAAAAAGCAGAAGGTGCAGAACCTGGAATTGTACTTGAAGAAATTCAAAAAGGTTATATGTTAAAAGATCGCGTAATTCGCGCAAGTTTAGTAAAAGTTAGTGAGTAACAATAGGAGGAACTATGAGTAAAATTATTGGAATTGACTTAGGAACGACAAATTCATGTGTTGCCGTAATGGACGGTAGCGATGTTAAAGTAATTACAAACCCAGAAGGTAATAGAACAACACCTTCAGTAGTAGCATTTAAAGATGGTGAAACAATTGTTGGGGATGCTGCAAAACGTCAAGTAGTTACAAATAAAGACACGATTTCAAGTGTTAAGCGTTTGATGGGAACAAATGAAAAAGAACATGCAAACGGTAAAGATTACACACCACAAGAAGTATCAGCAATGATCCTTCAATACTTAAAAGGATATGCAGAAGACTACCTTGGTGAAAAAGTAACAAAAGCAGTTATTACAGTACCTGCATACTTCAATGATGCACAACGTCAAGCAACGAAAGATGCTGGTAAAATTGCTGGATTAGAAGTTGAACGTATTATCAACGAACCAACAGCAGCAGCACTTGCTTACGGTATCGACAAAACAGATACAGAACAAAAAGTATTAGTATATGACTTAGGAGGAGGTACATTTGACGTATCAATCCTTGAATTGGCTGATGGAACATTCGAAGTATTATCAACTGCTGGGGACAACAAGCTTGGTGGAGATGACTTTGATGATGTGATCGTTAAATGGATGTTAGAAGACTTCAAGAAACAAAATGGAGTTGACTTATCAGGTGACCAACTTGCAATGCAACGTTTAAAAGATGCTGCAGAAAAAGCGAAAAAAGACTTATCAAGTATGGCACAAACACAAATCTTATTACCATACCTTTCAAATGGAGCAAATGGTCCATTGAACTATGAAAATACATTAACAAGAGCAAAATTTGACGATATGACTCGTTCATTAGTTGAAAGAACAATTGGACCAGTTCGTCAAGCATTACAAGATGCTGGTGTTACGAAAAACGATATTCACCAAGTATTACTTGTTGGTGGATCAACTCGTATCTTAGCTGTTCAAGAAGCAGTTAAAAAAGAATTAGGAAAAGAACCAAACCGTTCAGTAAACCCTGATGAAGTAGTAGCAATGGGTGCTGCTATCCAAGGTGGAGTTATTACTGGAGATGTTAAAGATGTATTATTACTAGATGTTACACCATTAAGTCTTGGTATCGAAACAATGGGTGGAGTTATGACTGTTCTTATCGAACGTAATACAACAATCCCAACTAGTAAATCACAAGTTTTCTCAACAGCTGCAGATAACCAACCTGCTGTAGATATTCACGTACTACAAGGGGAACGTCCAATGGCTGCTGATAACAAAACATTAGGAATGTTCAAACTTGATGGAATTGCACCAGCTCGTCGTGGAGTACCTCAAATTGAAGTTAAATTCGATATTGACGTAAACGGTATTGTTAACGTATCAGCAACTGACAAGGGAACTGGAAAAGAACAAAGTATTGTTATCCAAAACTCTACAGGTTTATCAGACGATGAAATCGAAAAAATGGTAAAAGAAGCTGAAGCAAACAAAGAAGCTGATGAAAAACGTAAAGAAGAAGTAGAACTTAGAAATAAAGCAGAAGCATTCATTAACCAAATCGACCAATCAATGGAAGAAGCTGGAGATAAAATGGATGCTAACCAAAAAGAAGAAACTCAAAAATTGCGTGACGAACTTCAAAAAGCATTAGATGAAAATGACATGGATAAAGTACGTACACAACTTGATGCATTAGAAAAAGCAGCACAAGCTGCAAGTGCTTCAATGTACCAACAACCAGGTGAACAAGGACAACCTCAACCAGAATCAAACCCTGATGATGATGTTGTAGATGCTGAATTCGAAGAAAAAAACTAAAAATGTAAAAGAAGTTCTAGGCAACTAGAACTTCTCTTGTGTATAATACATAGGGAATATAAAGTAGGAGGTTTGTGATGGCAAATAAAAGAGATTATTATGAGGTGTTAGGCCTAGACAAAGGTGCAAGTGACGCTGATATCAAAAAAGCATATCGTAAGTTAGCAAAAAAATACCATCCAGACGTTAATAAAGCTGCAGACGCTGAAGATAAATTTAAAGAAGTAAATGAAGCATATGAAGTATTAAGCGATAAACAAAAGAAAGCCACATACGATCAATTTGGGCATGCCGGTATGGATGGTGCACAAGGGTTTGGAGGACAAGGATTCTCTGATTTCGGTGGTTTTGAAGATATATTTGGTTCATTCTTTGGTGGCGGATTCTCTGGAAGTTCTAGAAGAAGAAATGGTCCACAAAAAGGACAAGACCGCTTTATGCAAATGCGTGTGGATTTCATGGATGCCATCTTTGGTAAAAGTGAAGAAGTTTCACTTGAAGTAGATGAAACTTGTAGCGAATGTTCAGGAACAGGAGCAAAAAGTAAAGACGATGTACAAACTTGTCCAACATGTAATGGGTCAGGGCGTGTTGTTACTCAACAACAAACAGCTTTTGGTGTTTTCCAAAGTGAAAGTGTATGTCCAACATGTAATGGAACAGGTACAATTATTAAAAATAAATGTAGTAAATGTCATGGAAGTGGATATGAACACAAACATATGAAGTTAGATATTAAAATTCCAGCAGGAATTCAATCTGGTCAACAAATTCGTGTAACTGGAAAAGGTGAAAAAGGAGTAAATGGAGGTCCAAATGGTGACTTATATATTGAAATCCTTGTAGCACCACATAAAAACTTCATTCGTGAAGGAAACGATATCCGTATACAAGTTCCAATCTCTGATGTAGATGCAGTTTTAGGAACAAGTATTGATGTACCAACAGTATATGGTGATGTAAGTTTAAAAATTCCAGCAGGTACACAATCAGGAACGAAATTCAGACTAAAAGGAAAAGGTGTGAAGTCTCCAAAAGGATATATTGGAGATCAATATGTTGATGTAAAAGTTGAAATGCCTAAGAAATTAAGCAAACAACAAAAAGATCTATATGAAAAACTTCGCAAGTCTGCGAAATATGAATCACCATTTGAAAAATTTAAGAAAGCATTTAAGTAAACTCTCGGGTTTACTTTTTTCTTTTCTATTTGATAACTACAGCGTATACTAGTAAAGAGGTGTCCATGAAAAATAAGCAACAAAAATACAGTCTTATTGCTTTTATACTTGCAGTTATCAGTATCGTGTCTTTAAGCGTTTATGACATGAAAGAAAAAATTAAAACGATAAATCGAATCGTCTTAATAACTAATTTACAAGACTATTATGTATCATATGAGAAGATTAGTAGAAATAGATCTTTCGAAATTGCATTTGAACAGTTAGAAGCATTACAAGTTGAACTGGAAAAAGAGGAAGCAGTTCAACAACAAGAGGCACTTTCTGAAGCATCTGATGGCTTAACTGAAACTGATACTGATGAAATTCAAGTTGTTAATCCAAGTGGACCGATTGTTCCTAAACGTCTCTATTCCACTATGAAAAGTGACAGTAAAGGACACATGTATCGTGAGTATTTTGATACAACTTCACAAACGACATCAATCATGATGGGTGGTGAAGAAATGCATAATGGACAAGCAACGTATTTGCCAAGAAATTTGATTGATCGTGGGGATGATTGCTTTTATGTAGAAAATTCAAATGGCAAAGAATTCAATATCTATTTAGGAGAGCATGCGTATTATTTATATGATGTGAATTATGATGTCTCTTATATTTTGGATGATGTTAACAATAACAATGGACAAAACGCAATAACCATTTATAAATAGAAAGAGCGCATCAATTCGCGCTCTTTTAAGTTATCTTGATTTATTTCTTTTTTGACGGTTTGGTTGTTTAGTTGAATAGTATGCTTTACCATATGCATTTTTACTTTTGTGTTTAGTTGCATATTGATGGCTTTTGTCTTTGATTAAGCAATGTTTTCCTTGTCCAATTAAATCCGCGCGTCCCGCTTCCATTAATGCATCATACACTAAGTTATAGTGTTTTGGATTACGATATTGCAGCAAGGCTCTTTGCATTGATTTTTCTTTGCTGGTTTTAGCCACATACACAGGTTTCATATCGCGTGGATCAAGTCCTGTATAGTACATCGTAGTTGATAGCGTACCAGGTGTTGGATAAAAATCCTGTACTTGTTCTGGTTGATGATGAATTTTATGTAGATACTGCGCAAGTTCAATTGCTGCATCTAAATCACTACCTGGATGACTTGACATTAAATAGGGAACTAAGAATTGCTTTTTATTGTATTCTTCATTTAAGCGATAATATTCATCCACAAACAATTCATATAGTTTACGTCTAGGTTTTCCCATTTTATCTAAGACTTTATCGCTAATATGCTCGGGAGCAACTTTTAATTGACCACTAATATGATGTTGAACGAGTTCTCTAAAGAAGCGATCATCACGGTCATACATAATATAGTCATAGCGAATTCCACTACGCACAAAGACCTTCTTTACTTTTGGTAATTCTCTAAGCTTTTGTAGTAGTTGTAAATAGTCTTCATGATTTACTTCTAATTGTTTACATGGTTTTGGCCACAAACACTGTTTTGATGGACATACACCATGTTCCACTTGTTTTTCACATGAGGGTTGTCTAAAGTTTGCAGTTGGACCACCTACATCATGAATGTATCCTTTAAAGTCAGGTTCTGCAATCATCTTTTTTGCTTCTTCTACTAGTGATTCGTGTGATCGTGCTTGAATGACACGACCTTGGTGATAGGTAAGTGCACAAAAGTTACATCCACCAAAGCACCCACGATTACTGATTAGTGAGAATTTTACTTCATCAATAGCTGGAACATGACCGATTTTTTTATACATTGGATGATAGTCTCGTGTATAAGGTAAAGCATATGCATCATCAAATTCAGCTTGTGTAAGCGGACGATTTGGGCGATTTTGTACAACATACCAACCTTTGTAAGGCTCTACTAATGTTTTTGCCACAAAGTGATCGGTATTCTTATTTTGAATCATAAATGATTTTGCATAGGTTTTCTTATCCCTAACAATCTCTTCATAGCTTGGTAGAATGATTGGTTCAAAAGCATTGGTAATATCCTTTGTTTTATAGACGGTTCCATCAAGATATGTAATATCTTTAATATCCAGTCCACTATCAAGTGCTTCTGCAACTTCAATAATACTGTTTTCACCCATTCCATATAGAAGTAAGTCTGCATTTGCATCAATGATAATTGATTTTCTTACTTTATTATCCCAGTAATCATAGTGTGCTGTTCTACGTAAACTAGCTTCAATTCCACCAAGGATAATTGTTGTATCTGGATATGCTTGTCGCACCATTTGTGAGTATACAATAACGGCACGATCTGGACGTTTACCCATTTCGCCATTCGGTGTGTAATAGTCTTTCCGGCGACGTTTTTTTGCGACTGAATAGTGATTTACCATGGAATCAATATTTCCAGAGGACACTAAAAAACCAAGTCTTGGTTTTCCAAAACGTTTAAAATCATCAACAGAACGCCAGTTCGGTTGACTTAAAAATGCAACTTTGTAACCATAATGTTCAAGTTGACGAGTAATAATGGCAGCTCCAAAAGAAGGGTGATCTAGGTATGCATCACCACTCACGTAGACGAAATCCACTTCATCCCATCCACGATCTAACATTTCTTGTTTGGTTACTGGTAATAATTTATTTTCTTTCATACCAAGTTATTATACATAAAGGTACTCACTTTTGCTATGTGAAAATGAAGGAAATGTAAAAGAAAAAGATGGATATACCATCTTATAGTTCCATTGATGCCAGTTTCGTGTGTAAGTCATCATACCAATTGTATGAATTTGTACATAGTAAACCGTATGTATGTGGATTGTTTTCTTTTGGCAATGAAATACTACCAGGGTTAATTACAACAATTCCATCGCTTTTTTTCATTACTGGAATATGGGTATGTCCACTCATGAAAATATCACCCTCAACTAAGTTTTTAGGTAAATTATCTGGTCCAAACACATGTCCATGGCTCATGATAAGTTTGCGATTTCCTAAGAAAAGTGTTTGTGAGGTTGAGAGTAATGGAAAATCTAGTACCATTTGATCAACTTCACTATCACAATTTCCACGGCATGCAATGATTTTATCTTTAAGTGGGTTGAATAATGCGATAACTTCTTTTGGTGCATAATCTTTTGGTAAGTCATTGCGTGGTCCGTGATATAAAATATCACCTAAAAGTATAAGCGCATCTGCTTCATGTTTATAAAACGCTTCAACGATTATTTTTGCATAGTATGCACTACCATGAATATCACTTGCTATTAGATATTTCATCCTTTACTCCTCCTGCGACTTCTAATAAGTCTTTTTTATTGTTTTTTTCTTGATGATGCACTACATATTTTACTAAATAATTAAGTACATTACCAATCTCTTTATGTTGATATCCTAGTTTTTTAATATCTTCTCCATTTACTGCTAGTTCTTTGATAGAGAATACTTCGTTTGCTTCTTCCATGATATGTAGTTTTTTTATTACTTCATCAATCGTTGCATTTTTTTCGATTTGTGTCGCTTTTGATTTACCCATATTATCTAACTTTTGAATCGTTAGTACTTCATGAGCAAGTGCATAATTACCGTGTAGTTCATACATGAATTGACGAATATCATCAATATCATTTGTGACATAACGATCATGATAATAAATTAGTTGATACACATGTTGATAACATGCTTTTGAAAAACGATACTCTTTTAAAATCTTTTTTGCGTATGTTGCACTTAATGCAGCATGCCCTTTAAAATGTGTTATCCCATTAGCATCTACTTGTTTGCACGCTTTCTTTTTTATGTCATGAAAGAATAAGGCAAGTCGAATATCTAGGGGATAGCCAATACTGGCATTGACTACTGCATTCATATGTTCAAATACATCATAAATATGATATGTATTGTGTTGCGCTACATCATATGTTTCTTTAAATACGGGAAACAGAGTATCTAATACATTTGCATTACGAAGTATGCGTAAGGTATCTACTTGTTTACTTTGTAAGATCTTTACGAATTCAACTTGTAATCGCTCTTTTGAGATATGTTGAAGTAGATATGCATATTTCTGGATTGCAAGAAATGTTTCATTTTCAATGGAAAAAGCAAGTGTTGCTTGAAATCGTAAAGCTCTAAGTATCCGTAATGCATCTTCTTGAAATCGTAAAGAAGGATTTCCAACTGTGCGAATTTGTCTATGTTTGATATCATGCATACCACCAACATAATCGACAATATGAGTTCCATCATAACCTAAAGCATTCATCGTAAAATCACGTCTTGCAACATCATCAGCAAAGCTACTTGAAAAGCTTACATGTTCAGGACGACGAAAGTCTTTATACTCATGGTCACTTCTAAATGTTGTAATCTCATATGGTTGCTTGTGATACATCCAAGTAATTGTCCCATGTGCAATTCCTGTTGGTATGCTAAGAATATTATACTTACTAGCAAGAGCAATCATCTGCTCGGGTAGGGCATCTGTGCATAAATCATAATCATGGATTACATTTTCCAAAATGGCATCACGAACACAACCACCAACTAGAAAAATTTGATAGCCTTCATTTTTAAAAAGTTGTAAAAGGTGTAATGCATCACTGCTAAATGGTGCATTAAAATTGTATGTATTCATAACTTTAGTATATCATAAAAATATATAATAAAATTAGCACTTAACACTTGACAGTGCTAAAAGATGGTGTATAATACAATTAGCACTTGGTATAGTAGAGTGCTAATGAGGAGGATACGATATGAATTTTGAGAAAATGTCATCAAGTCTTCAAGAAGTATTTATGAAGGCTGTTGAGTTAGCGAAAAGTGAACATCATGCAACAATTGATACCATTCACTTATTAAAAATCCTTTTTGAAAGTGAAGTCCTAGACGGATTATATAAACGATTACATATCAACAAGCAAAATGCGCTTGTTTTAATTGATGATGAAATGGGTAAAATTGCCCAAAGTTCTGGAGAACCAGTTTTAAGTAAGGAAGTAACAGATGCTTATAGTAAAGCTGAAGCATGGTCGAAACAACACAATGAGGAATATTTGGGATGTGCATCTTTTTGGATTGCACTGATGTCAAATAAATCATACATTTCTAAATTATTGAGAAAGCAAACAGGCTTTACTGAAAAAGAAGCATATACACAAGAATTAGAGAGAAGAGGTGATAAAGTAATGGATACACCGAACGCAGAAAATAACCTAGAAGCGCTTAGTAAATATGGGCGAGATCTAGTAGAAGATGTAAAAAATGGAAAGATTGACCCAGTAATTGGTCGTGATGATGAAATTCGACGAGTAATTCAAATTTTATCACGTAAGACAAAAAACAACCCAATTCTAATTGGGGAACCAGGAGTTGGGAAAACTGCGATTGTTGAAGGAATTGCATGGCGTATTTTTAAAGGAGATGTACCTTTTGGCTTACGTGAAAAGAAATTAATTGAGTTGGACATGGGTTCACTAATCGCAGGTGCGAAATATCGTGGGGAATTTGAAGAACGTTTAAAAGCAGTACTAGAAGAAGTGCAAAAAGCAGATGGAAACATCATTTTATTTATTGATGAAATTCATAATCTTGTAGGTGCAGGAAAAACAGAGGGATCTATGGATGCTGCAAACTTACTAAAACCATTGTTAGCACGTGGAGAATTACGTTGTATTGGTGCAACTACATTTAACGAATATCGTCAATACATTGAAAAGGATGCTGCTTTAGAAAGACGATTCCAAAGAGTTCAAGTAAATGAACCAACTCTAGAAGATACCATTGCAATTTTACGTGGATTAAAAGACCGCTTTGAATCTTATCATGGAGTTCGTATTTTAGATGAAGCAATTATCAGTGCTGCTACATTATCAAATCGATATATTACAGATCGATTCTTACCAGATAAAGCGATTGATTTAATTGATGAAGCATGTGCACATCTTCGAGTTGAAATGGATTCCATGCCTGAAGAAATTGATGAACTAATGCGTAAAATAATGCAACTTGAAATCGAAGAAACGGCATTGAAAAATGAAGATGATACAAAAAGTATGGATCGTTTATCAATCATTCGTGAAGAATTAAAGCAATTGAAAGCAAAGAAGGATGAACTTTATACAAAATGGAATGATGAAAAAGCAGTCCTAGAAGAATCTAAGAAAGCAAAAGTTCTATTAGAAAAGGCTCGTCTTGATTTGGAACAAGCACAAAGTGATGGACGATACGAAGAAGCAGCAAAACTGCAATATGAAACGATTCCAAATTTAGAAAAACAAATCAAAGAAGAAGAAAGTCGAGTGAAAAATGATTCACTTATTTCAGAAACAGTAACTGAAGAAGATGTTGCAGTTATTGTTAGTAAATGGAGTGGTGTTGAAGTAAGTCGATTGGTAGAAAGCGAACGTAAGAAATTACTTGCTTTAAAAGATATCTTGGAACAACGTGTTGTTGGACAAGACGAAGCCTTAACTTTAGTTACTGATGCGATCTTGCGTAGTAAAGCGCAAATTCAAGATGAAAATCGGCCAATTGGTAGTTTCTTATTTTTAGGTCCTACAGGTGTTGGGAAAACAGAAGTTGCCAAAGCATTAGCGGAACAGCTTTTCGATAGTGAAGATCATATTATTCGTATTGATATGTCTGAATATATGGAAAAACATAGTGTCTCACGTTTAATCGGAGCTCCTCCAGGATATGTAGGATATGAAGAAGGTGGACAGTTAAGTGAAGCTGTGCGTCGTAATCCATATTCAATTGTACTCTTTGATGAAGTAGAAAAAGCACATCCTGATGTATTTAACGTACTTTTACAAGTACTGGATGATGGACGTATTACAGATTCAAAAGGTGTCACTGTGGACTTTAAAAATACAATCTTGATTATGACAAGTAATATTGGTAGTCAATATGCATTTGATACAGATACACATGATATGAAAAACAAATACATGGGTGAAGTTAAAAACTATTTCAAACCTGAGTTTATTAACCGTATTGATGAAATTGTGGTATTTAATGCATTAGATCATGATATGTTAGTGAAAGTTGCTGCAAAATTCATGCACGAATTGCAAGCACGTTTACTTAAAAAAGATATTCACTTGGAAGCTACACAAAATGTATACAATGCAATTGTTGCGCAAGGTGTAGATCCAGTATATGGTGCACGTCCAATGCGTCGTTACATTCAAAGAAATATTGAAACACTTATTGCTAAAGAGATGTTAGCAAACGGTGTGAATCAAGATGATGTAATTTATTTAGATTACGATAAAGAAAGTGATGCATACACTGCAGAGATTCGACAAGCAAATCTATTGGCATAAAGTGGAGAAATCCACTTTTTTGCTTTATATAAAGAAATATCATTACGAGTTGTGTATAATAAATATACATAGTAGAGGTGATGTCATGGATGCAAATGTAAGAAAAATCATGGATATTAAATTAAACAAAGTAAAAAAGAATGCTGAAAAAAACAACATGGAAGCACGTATCTTTGAATGTAAAGAAGATGTATTAACATTTTTAGATGAAAGTATTGCTGATGGTAGTCGTGTAAGCTTTGGTGGTTCAGAAACAATCAAACAAATTGGTGCACTCGATATGTTGCGTAATAAAGATATTGAATTATTTGATCGTTATGCACCTGGATTATCTAGAGAAGAAATTGAAAATGTATATAAACAAGCATTTACTTGTGATTACTATTTAATGAGTAGTAATGCAGTAACTGAGAATGGTGAACTGTTTAATATTGATGGAAATGGAAACCGTCTAGCTGCCTTAATTTATGGACCAGATAAGGTCTATGTTATCGTTGGAGAAAATAAGATTGTATCTAATGTTGAAGCTGCGATTGATCGTTTACGTAATGTAGCAACGCCAATGAACGGAGTGCGTTTAGAAAAAGAAACACCATGCGCAATTACAGGAAATTGCAATGACTGTGCAAGTAGCGGACGCATGTGTTCACATTATGTATTAACACGCCAACAAAATCCAAAAAACAAAGATCGTATTTGTTTATTACTAGTGAAAGAAGATTTGGGATTTTAAATCCAAATCCTCTTTTTTTAAGAAATAAGGCGTGTTTTTTGCTATAATATATCTATGTCTTATGGCATAATAGTTTAAGTATAGTCAGGAGAAAATATGTTTGAAGGAATAAGAGCACAAATTCGACATACAAAAGAAGCCGATCCAGCTGCACGTAGTGCATTTGAAATCATTGTTTTATATCCACATATGAAAGCTTTGTTTTTCTATCGAATCGCGCATTTCTTTTATAAAATACATTTGTATTTTCTAGCAAGACTTACATCTAATATTGCTCGTTGGTGGGTAGGAATTGAAATCCATCCAGGTGCAACAATTGGAAAAGGATTGCTTATTGATCATGGAATGGGAGTTGTCATTGGGGAAACGGCCGTAGTAGGAGACTACTGCACCATCTATCATCAAGTAACACTTGGGGGAACTGGAAAAGAACACTGCAAACGTCATCCAACACTTGAAGATCATGTCATGGTTGGAGCAGGAGCTAAGGTTCTTGGAAATATCACTATCGGAAGTCATGCAAAAGTTGGTTCAAACGCCGTAGTTACAAAGGACGTTGCACCATATACAAGCGTTGTTGGAATACCAGCAAAAGAAGTGAAAAAGAGGGAAACGTAAATGAAAGATATCGTATACATCACAGGTCATAAAAATCCAGACAGTGACTCTATTTGTGCGGCGATTGCGTATGCTGATTTAAAGAATCAATGTGGCATACAAGCAAGAGCGACAAGATTAGGTAAGATTAATAACGAAACAAAATTCATACTTGAGAAGTTTCAACTTGATGAACCTGATTTAATGATTAGTGCAAAAGCTGCATTACGAGATATTGATTTAGATTGTGCCGTACGCGTTGATTTACATACAACACTACGTCGCGCATGGGACTTGTGTTTGGAATACAACACACATACGGTATATGTTGTTGATGAAAACAATCAAATGTTAGGATTGACTACATTATCGGATATATCGAAAATTCAAATGCAGGATTTGAATATTACAAAAGATTTACTGAAAGAAACACCATTAGAAAACCTTGTTCAATCATTGAAGGGTGACTTTATTTATAAAGGAACACTTGAACGTAGTGGGTTTGTTCGTATCGCTGATAAGAAGTTAATGGAACGTGATATCACTGGAAACATTATGGTATTAAGCGATAATGAAGATATTATGATGACATGTATGGAAAAAGGATGTGCGGTTATCGCAATTGCAGAAAGCTACATTCCAACAGATAAGATTATCAATAAAGCAATGGAATTAGGTGTTACTTTAATTCGTACACAGTACAACATCATGAAAATCTTACAAATGATTTATCGTGCGATTCCAGTAGGAATGATTATGACTCCTGCAGATGCCATTCAGAAATTCAATGGAAATGAGTACGTTGAAGATGTCGCGAAAATGATGCTTCAAAAACGTTACCGTAATTATCCAGTATTCATGAATGGAGTGCTAGTTGGTAGTATGGGACGTTACCACGTACTAAAATACAATCGCAAGAAATTGATTCTTGTGGATCACAACGAACGCAGTCAAAGTATTGATGATATTGAATACGGGAATATTTTGGAGATTGTAGATCACCATAGAATTGGTGATATTGAAACAAGTCAACCAATTAGCTTCCGTGCACAAACAGTAGGTAGTACATGTACGATTGTTGCACAAATGTATAAAGAAAAGGGAAAGCAACCATCAAAAGCAATTGCTGGAGCCTTGTTATGTGCAATCATTTCAGATACGATGAACTTTAATTCACCAACTTGTACACAAACAGATATTGATATTGCAAATGAACTTGCAACTTTACACGAAATCGATTTGCCTGAACTAGCTACATCTATGTTTAAAGCAAGTGCAAATATTGATGATAAAAGTAATCGCGATATACTATATACAGACTTTAAAGAATATGATCTTGCTGGTAAGCAAATTGCAATCGGACAAGCATATATCTATGATATGTCTACATTAAGTACGGTTGAAGAAGACTTCCAAAAATTCTTAGACCAAGAAAATGAAATCTTAAAATATGATTTATTGATGATGGCATTTTCAAATGTCGAAGGTAAGGGAAGTAAATTCATGTATACTGGAAAGCTTAGTAATGCGATTGATACTGCCTTTATGATTGGTCATGAAGAAGGTGGATACATGGAAGGTTTAGTTTCACGTAAGAAGCAAATCGTACCTAAAATTGCTCAATTATTAAAATAAACTGCAAAATGCAGTTTTTTTTGATACAATTTACACAATGAAGGAGGTGGTTTCATGAAATATACGATGAAAAATAAGAAAAGCTGTTTTTATGAAGTCCACATCCAAATCAACATAAAATCAGTGTAACACTCAAGTGGGCAGAAAGGTCAAATGAGAATTAAACACATTGAAACAAAACAAGAAATTGAACAAGTAACGCATATGAAAGCAAGTAGTGAGGATCAAAATCAGTTTTTAGTAGAACAACTAAAAAATCATACGATTGCTTTGGATCAAGTTATGATTGCTGTGTTACATAATAAGGTAGTAGCTCGTGCATTATGTATGAAACATGGAATGTACCTTTTGACATTTGAAGATGAAATACAATATGATGATGCAGTATGTTTCTTACAAGCATGTATAAGCAAAGTAGAACAAAAAGAAATTGAATTGCATTTATATAGTGATAAGCAAAATTATCAATTTACTTTTGATGCATTAATTTCTGCAGGGTTTAAAGTACAACAAGAAAAGTACAGCTACACGTTGCATCCAACAATCAATTCACATACTCTTTTAGCGTATCCATGTTCCAATCACAATAAGCAAACATGGGTAGATGCATTTATTCGAGTGGGCAGTAATCATCTTGATGTAAGTATGCAAAGAGATATAGACCGATATGGTATAGAACGTGCAAGTGAAATACTTTATGAAGTGTTGCTAGAAAATCAACCAGATGAAGCTGCATGGCTTTGTGCGCAAGTGGATGGACACTGTGTTGGTTTTGTAATTGTTAGTCAATTGACACGTACACAAGCTGGAATATCTTATATTTGTGTCTTCCCAGAATATCGTGGAAAGCATTATGCAACCATGCTTTTACTTATAGCATCAAATTACTGTGTAGAACATGGATATGACTTACTAATTGCTGATACAGATATTCACAATATCCCTATGCAACATGCTTTAAAGTATGCAAATTTTACATATAGTTGTAAAGAAGTTGTACTTGTCTATAATGAAGATTAGCTTACAAAATAAAGAACCGGTATTACGTCATTACGGGTTCTTTTACAATACCTACTTTTTTGAGTAAAAATTGTGCATTGGTGCTTTTTGAAATGCCAGGTTTTATAGTGTAATCAAAGGACATCGTATCCTTTGTGTAAGTTTCATTGAAACTGTAGTTGATGATGCGAGGGTAGTGTTTTTCATAACTGCAAACCTCTAAATCATGTGTACTGATAAATCCGATAACGCCATCTTGATTTAGTTGCTTCAATACAGCTTTTGCCCCATATAAGCGATCTACGCTATTTGTGCCCTTAAATATTTCATCAATAAAGAAACATGTATTCACTTCTTTACTACTTGCATCAATAATCATTTTGATTCGTTGTAATTCTGCATAGAAGGTTGAGACACCTGCATTTAAATCATCGCGTATCCGCATGGAAGTAAGTATTTGGACAAGTGGGCAGTTCATGCGTTCAGCTACTACATAACTACCTGCTTTTGCTAGAACCATATTAATTCCAACGGTACGTAAGAAAGTTGTCTTACCAGACATGTTGGATCCTGAAATAATCATAATTTCATCATCTAAATGGAAATCGTTTGATACACGTTTCTCATTAAGAATTAGTGGGTGACCAATTTGTGTAGCATTCATTTTCTTACTGTTTATTTCTATTGTTGGTAGACAAGTGTGATCAACATTTCGTTTAATATTCGCAAAACTTACATAGGTTTCATAAGTTGCTACTGCATCAAAACACAAAGCCATCTGCTTACTGTTTAATTGTTTCCACATTGCTAAATCATGTGCATTCTTAATATCCCAGAGCCAGAATAAATTAAGGATAAAACTCGCCATAGCATTTTGTGTTTGGTTAATGTTACTTGCAATGTTAGCTAGTTTACTAACTATCTCTTTTGATTTGATAAGTTGTGTGTGAATGTTATGCAGACTCTCACTTTTCACACTTGTACCAAGAATTGCATCTATTACAGGAACATATGCTTCTATGGAACTACTAACTTCCTTTACGACATGTACATAGGATTCAGCTTTCTTATGTAGAACAAACCAGATACCTAGTTGAAGTGTTAATAGTAAGGCACTTAACAAAATCAAATAATTAATTTCAGTGAATGCAGCAATAAAGCATACGATAATTGTTGTTACACATAAGATGCGTAAGAAACTATAGGTTTTCTTTTGTTTGAAAAACGGCTCTTGTTGTTGCAGTTGGTTAGTAAGTTGTGCAAAGACATCACTATTTTGAATACTTGAACATGCATATTCAACCGTAGAAGTGTACTGATACATATCAGAGATTTCTGCAATTGCTTGTTGACGTAATTTGATTGCATCTTTGTCATAGTTTGCATCTAGTAAATCATGTGCAAGTTGTTTACGACCAAAATAGCTATGTGTACTATTGCAATACTGAAATAAACTTGATTCACCAACGATATCTAAGTCCATTGCATATGGATGCTCATAATCAATAAACTCTGCTCCAGTATCGATAAATTGATTCCATGAACCATCTAATCTCTTTAGGTTTGCTTCATGAATCGCAATTAAACCTTTGTTTTTTCGTTCTCTAATTTTATATTGTTCTTGTTTTTTACTTCCATATAAAAATAGGATAAGCCAAACAAGAGCTATTAAAGTTGTTGGTAAAAGGGTAATTCCTTGTGCATAACCAATAAAGTAGGTTATTGGGATCGCAAAGAATGTAAGTACTTTAAGTGTACCTAATAATATAATTGGGCGATTACACGCCACAAGATCTTCTTGGCAAACCGCGATTTCTTTTGTATATGTATGTTTCATAGATTTTATTATAGCACGTAATAAAAAGAGCATGTAGAATTTCTACATGCTAGACTTCATATGTTGCTAGGATTTCTTCAATAGCTTCTTTTTCAGGGTCGATATATATCGTTTTATAATTTGTTAGTGTCACAAATCCCATCGCAGCTTTATTTGGACGTTTTAATTGTCGCACAAGACAGTAGTTTACTGGTACACTGCTTGATTGCTTTGCTTGAGAGTAATAGGCAGCAAGCATCGCCGCTGTACGAATAATTGATTCACTTAAATCATTTCCACTGACTACAACATGACTTCCGTGCATATCTTTAACATGGAACCACGTATCATCACGTCGTGCTTGTTCGAATGTGATGTAATCATTTTGTATGTTATTTTTCCCAACATAAATATACGTTCCATCAATATGTAGTGTTAAAAAGTTTGGTTTGGCCTGTTTTTTCTTTTTGCGGATTTTATAGTGAATTTGCTTTGTAAAACCTAGATTTGCTAGTTCTTCTTTGATTTCTAATGCATCTTGTACACGTATATCTTGTAATTGTACTTCAAGATTTTCAAAGTAGCGAATCATAGTTTGTGTTTTATCAATCTGTTTAGCTACTTCCACAAGTGCAGTTTTACTTTTGTTGTATTTTTGATAGTATTTTTTTGCATTTTGTTTTACTGAAATTTTTGCGTCCAATGGAATATCGATAAGCGTTTCATCTTCAAAAGAAGGTAGTTGAATCTGTTGTAGATGTTTTTCGTAGTTTTCAGGATATGCATATAGCAAGTCTCCATACATACGATAGGTATCTAATTCTTCAGCAGCTTTGATTGTTTTTTCAAGCTTATCAAGTTTACGAACATTCTTCTTTAATTCTTGTTTTACTAGGCGTTCAATATCTCCAGACTGTTGTTTAATACGAACTTTCTCTTCTTTTTGATAATACAGTTCATCCATCGCATCCATGATTGGGTATACATGAAATGGTGCATCCAAGTGTTTGAGCTCAATCAGGTGGTAGTAGGTATCTTTACCTTTTTCATGTACATATAGAGTATTTGCATTTGCGATCTCCTTCATTATATCCACAAAACTTTCTCCTGCATTGGTGCGATATAAAACTTCATCACTTAATAAAGGAGAAAACCCATGAAATTGTTTTACAAGAGACTGGTCACGATCAAATGTTGTCGCAACAAATGGATCAATTTTTCCTTCATGCGGTCTTACTGGTGTATACATTGCTCCAGGGTGAATGGTTCTTGCGTTGTTTTCAAATGCTGGAATGCGTTTTAAAGCATCAATGATTTTATTTTCCTCATTTACTAAAATCATATTTGCATATTTACCCATAAGTTCGATATAAAGCTTATATTCTTTGTAGTCACCTAGATCATCTTTTACTTCGATAGTAAAACAAATGACACGATCTAATCCTGCTTGTTCGATGCTTTTTACAATACTGCGATCAATATATTTACGTAGGACCATCACAAAATTATTCGGACTTTCCATCGTTTGGTAATCACGATTTGTTATATGGATTCGATTGTATGCACTATGACAAGAAATCATCAATTTATGATTGGTTCTTTCACTGCGTAAGTTGATTAAAATCTCATCATTTGAAATTTGTTGGATTTTATTTACTTTAGCAGGTGTAAGTGTTTGTAGCTTATGTAATATTCTATGTAAGACTAATCCATCTAATGCCATATATAATGCCCTCCATTGACTAATTATTCATGCTTTTGCGATTACGAATCCGCAAAGTTTTCAAACTCTAGTTATTATAGCATAATCTATATAAGTTTCTTATTCACAAGTACGATAAAAATGCTATAATGATAACAATATCGTGGGAGAGTAATATGAAAAAAGGTTTGTTGATTATACTAAGTGGCCCAAGTGGTGTCGGAAAAGGTACAGTACGTAAGTACTTTATGCAAGATTCAGAACTTAATTTAGCATACTCGTTGTCAATGACAACAAGAAAACCTAGAGCAGGTGAGCAAGACGGAGTGGATTATCTTTTTGTTGAGAAAGAAGACTTCGAAAAAGCAATTGAAAATGGGGAATTGCTCGAATGGGCAGAGTTTGTTGGAAACTATTATGGGACACCGATGTCGCAAGTAGAAAAACTTCGTAACGAAGGGAAAAATGTACTGCTTGAAATTGAAGTACAAGGCGCAAAACAAGTTGCAGATAAAGTTCCTGATGCAATTAGTATCTTTATGATTCCACCAACGATGGAAGAACTTGCAAAACGTATTCGTGGACGCAAAAGTGAAGCGGAAGAAGTTGTACAAGAACGTTTAGCAAAAGCAGAGAAGGAAATGGAACTTATCAAAGACTATAAATATGTAGTTTGTAATGATGATCCTGAACTAGCTGCACAGTATATTGGCTTAATTGTGAAACGACACATGAATGATAACGAAACTTTAGCTCAGTAAAACAAATGTGTTGTAATATATGCATGAAATTTGTATAATGATATAGTATGTAGGAGGCAAAACTATGAACTTTTGGTATTCAATTGGAAGTTTAATCGCAGGTTTACTTATTGGAGGATTTTTAGGTTTTTATTTCACTAAAAGAAAATTCGAAAAAGAATTAAAAGAAAATCCACCAATTAATGAAAAAATGATCCGTGCCATGTTCCTTCAAATGGGTAGAAAACCATCTGAAGCACAAATTAAACAGATTATGAAATCTGTAAATGCGAATCGTTAGGATTTACATTACACTTCATATTAAAAACGAGGAATCCAATAACGTGATTCCTCTTTCTTTTTTTATATGAAACATGTGATCCGTTTTCTTAAAAGTTTACTTGTCGTATGTCTTAGCCTATTCAGTCTAATTACTTTCAAAACAGTAATTCTACATTACACGCGTACTGATGGTGTTGCGATTTTAGGGTATCACGGAGTTGTTAGTGATGAACAAAAGAAAACCATCTACACAAACGATCCTTACAAAATGAGTGTTAGTGAATTTGATGAACAAATGTCATATCTAGCAAAAAATGGATATCATAGTTTATCAATGGATGAATTGTATCGATATGTTGAAGATAAAAATGTTCAACTACCAAAGAAAAGTGTTGTCATTACTTTTGATGATGGATATGAAAATGTACTTACGAATGCATATCCAATCTTAAAAAAATATAACTTGCAAGCAACAACCTTTCTTATTGGAAAAAAAGTAACATCAAATCTAGATGGATATTTAAAACTAAGTGATATCCAAAATGATGAAACTATGCAATTTTATTCGCACTCTTTTGATTTACATCATAAAGCCAGTGGCTTTGATCGTAAAAAGATTGATGCAATATCTTTAGCCGATATTGCAGATGATTTCCAATCAAATCAAGGTGTGATTGATCAAAGTTATTTTGCTTTTCCATATGGGAGAACAAAATCTGGTATCGAAGAAATACTTCAAAGCTATGATGTAAAATTAGCCTTTGGCTATAATCAAAACCGCAAGATGATACGAGAAGACAACCGTTACTTGTTGCCTCGCTATTTCATGTTTGCAAGGATGCCATTTGCCTATTTTACTTGGCTAGTATCCTAACGTATAATAAACCTATGTTGAAATTTATAAGAAGAGTCATACTTACACTTATCATCATCGCCATCTTAGTTGTTGGAGCTTTTGCTCTTATCGGATATGTTGGTTATAAAGATGTTGTAGATAAGGTGAGTATCCTAGAAAAAGTAAATCAATTACGTAGTCAAGACACGTATGTCACACTTGATGAGATTTCACAACCAATGCAAGATGCAGTGGTTGCAATTGAAGATCATCGTTTTTATGACCATGGTGGAATTGATTATTATGCGCTTATGCGTAGCGTTGTAGTAAATCTAAGCGGAACAGGTAATCAAGGGGGAAGTACACTTACGCAACAACTTGCTAAGAACTTCTATTTTATGGAAGATAACACAAGTTTGCGGAAAATAAGTGAAGCCTATGTTGCAAAAGCTCTTGAAGAAAACTACAGTAAGGATGAAATTTTAGAGATGTATGTAAACATCGTATATTATGGTGATAATCATTATGGAATCTATGAAGCAAGTACGGGTTATTATGATGTGTTACCAAGTGAATTAAACTTAGCGCAAGCAAGTGTGCTAGCGGGTCTTCCACAGGCACCAAGTGTGTATGCACTAAGTAACCATAATCCACAAACGCAAGAACGCCAAAGAATGGTGCTTAAAGCGATGTTGGATTATAAATATATTAATCAAAGTGAGTACGAGGCAGTGATAAACAGCATATAAATCTGCCATCGTACATGTATGAGGGGATTATGAAAATATTTATCAAGCTTTCTTGGTTTATGAAACAAGAAAAGGCTAGTTATATCTGGGGGATACTTTCTCTTGCAGTAATAGCTGTGCTTAATTTAATACCACCGATGATTACAGCTACGATTATTGATGAAATGACAAATGGAACATTAACGGTGCAAACCTTATTGCTTCTAGTCGTTGGTCTTTTCATAAATGCTGCAATCATTTTTGCAATGCGCTATGTTTGGCGTATTTGTATTTTTGGTGCATCCTTTCGTTTAGAAAGGTTATTGCGCTTACGTTTATTTGAACATTTTGCGAAGATGTCACCAAGTTTCTTTAAAGAAAACCGTGTCGGAGACTTAATGGCTCATGCAACCAATGATTTAAAAAGCGTACAAAGAGTTGCTGGTATAGGAGTTTTACAAGGTGCAGATGCACTTATTTCAGGACTATCTACACTAGTTGCGATGATTTTCTTCGTTGATTTAAAGTTGACGTTGATTACACTAATACCAATGCCATTTATGATCATTGGTGCACAAATGTTAAGTAAGAAATTACATACGACATTCCATAAAGCACAAGATGCATTCTCAAATCTAAATAATAGAACTTTAGAAAGTATTAATGGAATTAAAGTCACAAAAACATTTGGACAAGAAAAAGAAGAAGTAGCATCATTTAAAGAAGAAACACAAGATGTCTACAAAAAGAATATGGCATATGTGCCTTGGGATGCTGGGTTTGACCCATTAATTGAAATCATTGTGGTGATTTGTTATATCCTGTTATTTATTACAGGGGCGAATATGATTGAAAATCATCAAGTGAGTGTGGGGCAATTGACAGCGATGGTAAGTTATATGAACTTATTGATTTGGCCAATGCTAGCATTAGGATTTTTATACAATAATGTAGAACGTGGAAATGTAAGTTATGATCGAATTCAAAAACTGTTTGATGTAACACCTGAAGTGCGTAATGTAAAAAACGCGATTCAACAAGTACCAACTGGTGATATCACATTTGATGTACAAGATTTTCGCTATGAAGATAGTACAGCTCCAGTGATTGATCATGTCCAGTTTAGTGTAAAACCAAAAGAAACACTTGGGATTGTTGGGAAAACAGGAGCAGGAAAAACCACGTTAATTAAACTGCTTCTACGTGAAAGTGACAGTTTTAAAGGAAGTATACATTTTGGTGATTATGAGACATATCGCTATGATTTAGGTATGTATCATCAAGCCTTTGGTTATGTTCCACAAGATCAATTTCTGTTTTCTATGAGTATTGCAGACAATATCCGTTTTGGAAAAAGTGATGCTACCATGGAAGAAGTAAAACAAGCTGCAAAACTTGCAAATGTACACGACGATATTGAAGGATTTGCAGAGGGATATGAAACGATGGTAGGGGAACGTGGTGTTTCTTTATCTGGAGGACAAAAGCAAAGAATTGCAATTGCAAGAGCTTTATTATTGGATCCTGAAGTGCTTATTCTAGATGACTCGTTAAGTGCAGTTGATGCAAAAACAGAAGAGCGAATTTTGGCTTCACTAAAAGAAGTACGAAACAACAAAACTACAATTATTGTTGCACATCGATTTAGTGCAATTAAACATGCAAATCAAATCATTGTTATGGATCAAGGGAAAATCACAGAACGTGGTATTCATGATCAATTGGCTGCTGGAAATGGTTGGTATGCGGAAATCTACAAATTACAAGAAACCTATCAAGGAGGTACATCTTATGAATCATAAGAATGATTTTTATAAAGAAACCTTCACCAGTAGCGAACAAAAAGTGATTTTAAAACGCTTATTGTCGTATTTAAAACCATATACAAAACCACTGATTATCGCATTACTTACGACAGTGCTTGCCACTACATGTTTTGTAATTGCACCACTTATTATGCGTTGGTTAGTAGATAATGGACTTACCGGAAATACTGTACATATGGATATTATTATCCAAGGAGCATTGTTATATGCTTTGATGTGTTCGCTATATGCGATTTTACGTTTCTTTCAATTAATCCAACTAAAACGTTTGGGGTTTAAATTATGTAAAGACTTACGTGATACACTCTTTGCGAAGTTAGAAGGGATGGGAATGCGTTACTTTGATCAAACACCAGCAGGTAGTTTGGTCTCACGTGTTACTAATGATACAGAAGCGATTCAAGAGATGGTAAATGAAGTTTTATCGGTGATTGTTTCAAGTGTCGTAATGATTATTGGTTGTGTCGTTGCGATGAGTTTTATGGAATGGCGTTTGGCACTATTTTGCTTATGCTTTGTGCCTGTGGCTGTTCTAATTATGTTTTACTACCAAAAACTATCAACGCGTTACTACTTAACTGCTAGAGAAAAACTATCACAGTTAAATACGCGACTTGCAGAATCGATTTCAGGAATGAATATCATCCAAATATTCAATCAAGAAAAACGAATTGCTAGTGAATTTGCAAATACAAATAATGAGTACTATGAAGCAAGTATGAAAAATGTGCGATTGGATGGATTGTTATTATCACCAACAATTCACTTACTAATTGCCTTGGCGTTAGCACTGATGTTAACATACATGGGATTTCAATCATTTGCTGGTTTAGCATCCGTTGGGATGGTAGTTGCTTTTATTGAGTATATCTATCGTTTCTTTGATCCAATGTTTCAAATTATGGATCGATTAAGTATTTACCAACAAGCAATCGTTGCAGCGTATCGTGTATTCTTTATTTTGGATCATCAAGAAGTTGCACCGATGCAAGATGAAAAAGAGGATGCAAAAATCACAGAAGGAAGAATTGAATTCAAAAATGTTTCTTTCTCTTATGATGGAAAGCATGAAGTATTAAAAGATATTAGCTTTGTGATTGAACCAGGAGAAACACTTGCATTAGTTGGACACACAGGTAGTGGGAAAAGTAGTATTATTAATGTTATGATGCGTTTTTATGAGTTCACCAAAGGAGAAATCCTCATTGATGGCATTTCCATCAAAGAATACCCAATGGATGAATTACGCAAACGTATTGGATTGGTGCTACAAGATCCATTTATGTATTATGGAACGATTGCAGATAACATTCGCTTGAAAAATAAAGAGATTAGTGATGAGGAAATTAAAGAAGCTTGTAAATTTGTCCAAGCTGATCAATTTATTGATAAACTAACAGACACATATCAGTATCAAGTGAGTGAAAGAGGAGCTAGTTTTTCAACTGGACAAAAACAGTTACTCGCATTTGCTCGTACGATAGTCACAAATCCAAAGATATTAATTTTAGATGAGGCAACTGCAAACATTGATACAGAAACTGAAAGTTTAATTCAAGAAGGACTTTCAAGAATTAAACAAGGTCGAACAAGTATTGCAATTGCACACCGTTTATCTACAATCAAAGATGCAAATAAAATTCTTGTGTTGGATAATGGTCGAATTATTGAAGCAGGAAACCACGAGAGTTTGATTGAAAAACATGGCGTGTATTATGCGATGTATCAACTACAAAAAAGTGGGGCACAATAAGAAAAAAACAACGTCAATACCATAATGGTTCGACGTTGTTTTGCTTTTTATCCGAGATTTAAAGATGCCATTTTATCTGAGTAGTCTTTTAATGCTTTATGTAAAGCAACCATCTCATCTTCAACGTTATCTTCGATTAGTTTTAAAAAGTAGTCATAACTTCCTTTAGAAAGTTCGTGTCCTTTTTCACTTACTTCAATGAAAATGATACGTTTATCCGTTTTTGATGTTTCACGAATTAATAAACCGCGTTTTTCAAGTTTGCTAACCGCAATAGAAAGGTTTGTTGCTGCTTTACGCATATGTTGAGCAAGTTGGTTTAGTGTCAAACGTCCACTTTCATCAATAATACGTAAGATACGCAATTCGTTGAATGAAATCTCATGTTCTTCATAAAATGGAACCATCCATTTTAATCCGTCTTCTTGAAGACGCATTGTCAGTTCTTCTACTTCTTGTATTACTTTTTTATCCATATAATGTCCCCTTTATAATTATAGATTACTATGTAAACCATATTCCTTATACTTACTATACTGATTAATTCATAATGAATCAATAGGAATACATAGGTATTTCATCATTTTTTTGTAATTAGTGTGCATATTATGTGCTTTTGTTGCTGCTCTTAACAAAAAATATATGCTTGTTGTAAGTATATACAAATACAATTGGCTTGTATATAGGTTTTTAAATGTATTTGCTATCCGATTATACACTATATACGATATGATTTCCTACAATATAAACGAATAAAAAAACCTCGATTGAGGTTTACTTGTTTTTTCTAAGCCAACTGACTTTATTTTCATTTCCATCAATGATACGTTTCATATTACTACGGTGTCTAAATATAACTAGCACTGCAAGTAAGATACTTGCAACATGAATACTTTCCGCACTTGTAATAAAGTAGATATAGATCGCTTGGGTAATAGATGCAAAGATTGATGCAAGTGATACCATTTGAAAAATTACTAAAATTACTAAGAATACTGCTAGTGGAATTAATAACATCCAAGGATCTTGGAATGTAAAGATTGCACATGATAGTAAGAAACCAAACATTGTGGCAACTGCTTTACCACCTCTAAACCCTGCAAAGATAGGATAACAGTGTCCGATTGCTGCAAATAGTCCTGCCCAAATCGATACCATAGAATCAAATAGTAGAGCACTAATACCTGAAGCGGCAACGACTTTTAAGACATCTAAAGCGATAACTGAAATCGCTGCTTTTTTACCAAGTACACGACCGGCATTACTTCCACCAAGATTTCCACTTCCATGTTCTCTCACATCTGTACCATAGAATACTTTACCAATGACTAAGGCAAAGGGGATTGATCCTAATAAATATCCAATAATAGAAGAAACGATAATTCCTATATACATCGGATGTAAATTGTTTAGTATATCCATAACATGCCTCCTAACAAGAAGATTATTGTAACATAAAACAAAATCATTGCGTATAGTAAATCTAAAAAAATAATAGACTGTAAAATGAGAAGTGCATACGCATACTACGTATTGTGGTTTGTTAGTTCATATTGATTTATATAGTTCGTATTCTTTTTTGCTTTGCTATATGTATAGATAAGACAAACAATCGCACCTAGTGTATTTGTAAGCAAATCGAGCATTGTATCGTATAGTGCAGTACGTCCTTGAAGTAAAGTTGCACCAGATCGATAGCGTTGTAAGTTCATATCCAACAGTCCATCCCAACTAAATTCCCAGAATTCCCAGATGATTCCACAAAATGCAGCAAAACAAAATCCAAATAGAATAACTAAAGAAACTGAAATTTCTTTTTCCTTACTAAGTTGCATCGCAAGTATATATCCAATCATACTTAATAAGGTAGGACTTAAGAAATGAAGTAGTTTATCCCACCATACAAATAGATTCACAAAATGTAAACAAGTTCCCATAAATATTGAAATACTAAGGAAAAACCAGTAATAGTTTTTTACAATTCTTGGAAGTTGGATTTTAAATAGCTTCGTGATAAGCATTGGAACAAAGATTAGAAATATACCTGATATACACTGAAGGATAACCATTATATTTGCACTGTTTGGTTTTTGCAGGTACCAAAATATATCAGTAGCTAAAATACAAAAAGCAAAGATGAGTAAGATAGTAGGTAGGCTTTCGTTTTTGTTTATGATATGATTCTTTTTCATGTAACGTATTATAAACGACTTAGTAGTAAAGAAACAGTTAAACACATAAAAAAACAAATTTTTTATTCGTTCATTCATAAATTGAAAAAGCGTGATAAAATTGGTATCATAAGTAAAGTTAAAGACAAGAAGCAGTAGAAAGGGTGTAAATAATGGCTGATAAAGCAAGTAAAACATACGACGGAAGTAGTATTCAAATATTGGAAGGTTTGGATGCAGTACGGAAACGTCCAGGGATGTATATTGGATCGACCGATGCAAGGGGACTTCATCATTTAGTATGGGAAATCTTCGATAATGCAATTGATGAAGCAATTAACGGATATGGGAATCTCATCAACATAACCATCTATAAAGATGGTTCTATTTGTGTTGAAGACTTCGGTCGTGGTATGCCAGTAGATAAACATGCCTCTGGAAAATCCGCATTAGAAGTAATATTTACCATTTTACATGCCGGAGGGAAATTCTCTGAAGAAGGTGGATACAAAACCTCTGGTGGACTTCATGGAGTAGGGGCGAGCGTTGTAAATGCATTGAGTCGCTGGGTCCATGTAGAAGTATGCGTAGGTGGTAAACGTTATGAAATGAATTTCAGTGATGGAGGAAGTAAAGTCACGAAATTAAAACAAATCGGAACAACAAAACAAACAGGAAGTAAAGTAACATTCTTACCAGACGATACGATTTTCTCAACTGTTGATTTCTCGTTCTCACAAATTTGTGAGCGTGCTAGAGAAAGTGCATTTTTACTAAAAGGAATTACGATTAACATTGAAGATGAGCGTAAGGACAAAAAAGAAACATATCATTTTGAAAAAGGATTGGAAGACTTCATGAATTATCTTCATGAAGATAAACAAGTATTCCATAAACCGGTATCCTTTGCTGGTGCATCTAGCAATGGAATTACCGTAGATTGTTCATTCCAATATATAGATGAATATCAAGAAAATATCTTTAGTTTTGTTAACTTAGTACGAACAAAAGATGGTGGAACACACGAAGTTGGTGCACGTTCTGCATTCACAAAAGTATTTAATGAGTATGCAAGACGTAATGGATTATTAAAAGAAAAAGATAAAAACTTTGATGGAAGTGATGTTCGTGAAGGACTAACAATTATTCTATCTGTAGGAATTCCAGAGAATTTACTTCAATTTGAAGGGCAAACCAAAGGAAAACTAGGAACACCAGAAGCGCGTGGAGTAGTGGATGCTATTGTAAGTGAGAAATTGACATTCTTCTTAGAAGAAAATAAAGACTTAGCAATCTCTTTGGTAAAGAAAATGCAACGTGCTGCTCAAGCTCGTGAAGCTGCAAGAAAAGCAAGAAATGAAGCACGTAACGGAAAGAATAAAGGAAAAACAGAAAAGATTCTATCTGGAAAACTTGCCAATGCGCAAAGTAAAGATTCTCGTAAAAAAGAATTATATTTAGTCGAAGGGGATAGTGCCGGAGGAAGTGCAAAACAAGGGCGTGACAGTAAATATCAAGCGATTTTGCCACTTAGAGGTAAAGTACTGAACACAGAAAAAGCAAGTATTCAAAGTATTGAAAAAAATGAAGAGTTAAATACGATCATTCATGCAATTGGTGCTGGTGTTGGTGCGAACTTTACTGTAGGTGATTCAAACTACAATAAAGTTATTATCATGACCGATGCCGATACGGATGGTGCGCACATTCAAGTATTATTATTAACATTCTTCTATCGTTACATGCGTGAATTAATCGAAGAAGGAATGGTGTATATTGCACTTCCACCACTATATAAACTAGAGCGTGGTAAGGAACAAGTATACATTTGGGATGAAAAAGAATTAAGTGAGAAAGCAAGCCAATATAAAGGGTATGCACTTCAACGTTATAAAGGACTTGGGGAAATGAATGCGGATCAACTTTGGGATACGACGATGAACCCGGAAACACGTACCTTAATACAAGTAAGTATTGATGATGCGATGGTTGCGGAAAGAAGAGTTAGTATTTTAATGGGAGATAAAGCAGAACCAAGACGTGATTGGATAGAAGAGAATGTATCTTTTACCATGGAAGATGATTTTGAAAGAGAGGTACAAGATGAGTCGAGACTCTAAACAAAAAGAAACACTCGAAAATAAAAGTGGAATAATTGTTGCACCTTTAGAAGAAATCTTTGGGGACCGTTTTGGTCGTTATTCAAAATATATTATTCAAGAGCGTGCTTTACCAGATGCTCGTGATGGATTAAAACCAGTACAACGCCGGATTTTATTCTGTATGAATGAAGAAGGAAACACACATAAAAATAAATATCGTAAATCAGCAAAATCAGTTGGTTTGATTATGGGGAACTATCACCCGCATGGGGATAGTAGTATTTATGATGCTATGGTACGTATGTCACAAGATTGGAAGACACGAGTACCATTGATTGATATGCAAGGAAACAATGGTTCGATTGATGATGATCCAGCTGCCGCAATGCGTTATACAGAGGCTAGATTATCAAAAATTGCGCAGATGATGCTTGAAGATATCGACAAAGATACCGTGGAGTTTGCACCTAACTTTGATGATACAGAAAAGGAACCAACGGTATTACCTGCACGTTATCCAAACTTGCTTGTAAATGGAATTAGTGGGATTGCTGCAGGTTATGCAACCAATATTCCAACTCACAACCTTGGAGAAGTTATCGATGCAACAATTTATCGTATTCAAAATGGACATTGTACTCTTGATGAATTAATGGAATACATTCAAGGTCCAGATTTTCCAACAGGAGCGATTGTTCAAGGGTTACAAGGAATTAAAGATGCCTTTTCTAGTGGGAAAGGTCGTGTCATGGTTCGTGCAAAAGCAGATATTGAACCAACTAAGACCATTCAAAAAATTGTTATTACAGAAATTCCATATGATGTAATTAAGTGTAACTTAGTTCGTAAAATGGATGAAATACGTATCAATAAAGACATTGATGGAATCATTGATGTTCGTGATGAATCTGACCGTAATGGATTACGTATTGTGGTTGATGTAAAGAAAGATGCAGATGCAAATCTAATCTTAAATTACTTCTATAAACATACAGATCTACAAGTGTCATTCAACTACAACATGGTAGCAATCGTAAATAAACGTCCTGTGCAACTTGGCTTAGCACAAGCACTTGATGCATTTATTGCACACCGTGATGAAGTAATTATGCGTCGCTCAAAATATGACTTAGAGAAAAAAGAAGCTAGATGTCATATTTTAGAAGGTCTAATTAAAGCTATTTCGGTACTTGATGAAGTAATTGCAATTATTCGTAGTTCAAAAGATAAAGCTGATGCAAAACGCGGATTGATTGAAGCATTCCAATTTAGCGATGCACAAGCTGAGGATATTGTAACTTTACGTTTGTATCGTTTATCAAATACAGATGTTACACAATTACGTGAAGAATTCGCACAATTATTAAATGAAATGGAAGAACTTCGTGATATTATTGATAATCCACGTAGCTTACGTCGTTTAATGATTAAAGAATTAAAAGAAGTAAAACAAGAGTTTGCTACTCCACGTAAGAGTAAAATCGAAAATGAAATTGAAGAAATTAAAATTGATAAAGTACAAATGATTAGCAATGATCGTTATGTGATTACAGTTTCAAAAGATGGATATGCAAAACGTGTAAGTTTACGTTCTTATGGAGCAAGTGAAAATATCTTCACAGGTTGTAAAGAAGGTGACCATATTATTGGCTACCACGAATGTAACAACCTTGATACATTAATTTTCTTCACAAATAAAGGAACGTACGGATATTTACCAGTGTATGAACTTGAAGAACATAAGTGGAAAGATATCGGTACACATTTAAATACTAAGATTAAGATGAAGGGTGATGAAAAGCTAGTAAATGCCTACATTCTTCCTAACTTTAAACAAGATGGATACTTTGTTTTCACAAGTAAACATGGAATGATGAAGAAAACTGCGATTGTTGACTTTGAAGTAAGTAGAAACAATAAGACAATGACATGTATGAACCTTCATAAAGAAGATGAACTTGTTAGTGGAGTACTTGCTTATGCAGATGATGAAGTATATGTAGCAACTTACAATGGATATGGAGCACACTATAAATTAGACCAAGTTCCAGCAAGTGCACCAAAATCAAAAGGTGTAAAAGCGATGAATCTAAATGATGATTTAATTGTAGGCGGTCAAATTGCCAATATGCATTCTAAATACTTACTTCTAGTAACCACTGCAGGAGCCACAAAACGAATTAAATTGGATGAAATATCACTTATGAATCGTCCAGTAAAAGGATTGCTATTACACAAGCAAGTGAAAAGTAATCCAAACTATATACGCTACATGCGCATTTTAGATGCAAGTGAATCATTAACGTTTGTTGATGATGATGTACAACACATCGAAAGCACAGAAATTAGTATTATGAATCGTGAATCAAGTTTCTCAAATTCAATCAAATTACAACCACATTTCTACTTAATGAAAGGGTTGTATGAAGTGCAAGATCACCCATATAGTGGAGTAAGCGAAGATAGAGAGTTTGAAGAACTTACATTGAAGGTATAATCATGGAACTAAAACAACTAATTGAAGCAAATAATTATGCATACAAGCAAGAGATTTATTCTCTTGCTTATGATTTATTACATGGAGAACACAGTAAACAAGATCAACCGTATATCGTATATGCGTATGGTTTGCACTTTGAACATTTAGAAGATAAGAAACAAGCAGGTTTTTGTTTTCTAGCACTACGCAATAGTGCATATTTTTATGATGATGAAGTATTGAGTGACCACGCGGTAGAACATTCTGCATTTGTTGAACGCAATAAGAAAAGCTTGTTTAAGAAATTGGTTATGGTAAATGTTGTAATGAGTATCGTATTGTTTGTAGTGATGCTATTTTTACTTAAATTACCAATTCTTTATGTCTTAGGTTTAATTGCGATTATGGTTCTTATCAACCTTGGCTTGCAAGGTCGTAGAACGATGAGAGAATATCCACAAAACATGCAACATGTACTTGAAAGTGAAGTTCGTGACGAACGTTTACTGGAAGTTGTGGCAGATTTAAAGACTTATGACAAGTAAATGTAAGGTTTCTTACCGTTTTGCGACGCGTGAGGACATAAGCAAAGTTCTATACTTTATTCGTGAGCTTGCTATATATGAAAAAATGCTTGATGAAGTAGTTGCAACTGAGAATGAACTTGAATACTGGCTATTTGAAAAAAAGACAGCAGAAGTTATCTTTGCAGTGGTGGATAATAAAGAAGTTGGATTTGCCTTGTTTTTTCATAACTTTTCAACATTTGTGGGAAAAGCAGGATTATACTTAGAAGATCTGTTTGTCCTTGAAGCATATCGTGGACAGGGAATTGGAAAGTATTTATTTCAACAACTTGCAACGATTGCTTTAGATAGAGGATGTGGACGCATGGAATGGTGCTGTTTGAATTGGAATCAGCCAAGTATTGATTTCTACCTTTCTCTAGGTGCTAAAGCGATGGATACTTGGAGTACATATCGACTGACAACAACAGAATTACAACAATTAGCGAAATAGTCATAGCTCAACAAAAGAGGGATGTATGAAGACATTTGATAAAACAGTATTTAAAAGTGTATGTCATAGCGGGTCTTATAATGAAATCAGTACATACTTACAAGATGTAAGTGATGCTGATGATATAAAGAAACAATATGATGATATCTTTCAAAAACATCAGTATGTTTGGCAACATGATGATGTAGAAATCAACACGTTTTTACATAGCTATGAAACATACTTATGGCATGCATTTACACATCATGAAAGCATTGAACAAAGAAAAGCGTTTCTGTTTGATAAGTTACAATCACAATTTCCAAATGCTTCTTCTTGGGAACAACTAGAAGAACAGGTTGTTCAGTTTTTCAAAGATAGAGGCTATTATGCACTTTTGGGGATAACCCCACCATTTCCTGATTTATATGCATGGAAAACCCAAAGACAACGTACAGAAAATGTTTCTTTGCCTTATGGAAATGTAGAAATGCAAGTATATGAGATGGATGATATACTTAGTCATGGTTGGTATCACTATCTAGCATTAAAACATGGTGGAACCGCAGGCTGGGTTAGTGATGATGGTGCATACTATTTTAAAGATATGTATGATATAGAATCTGAAGAGTTTCAAGTTAGTTTATTGAAGCATGAAGGACAACATTACTATGATTTACAAATGTATCCAGATATGAAAAGTACAGATTTGGAATATCGTGCAAAACTAGTAGAACTTATTTATGGTACAGATGAAACACGCTTATTAACTTTCGTAAAACAACAAAGTAGTGATCCAAATCATCCACATGGGTATGCAAATAAAGTACTAATCGATGCACTAATAGATAAATTCTTCGCAAAGGGTGCACTAATAGATGAAACATCATGGGAATTAATTTATGATGATATTAGATATTATGCTCGTCAGTTACTAGATGAACATTCAAATGCTTTAGTAAATCATGATCTATCAACCTCACTTATTTAAGGTATACACAATATAGAATTCAAGCAAACGGTGGATTATTCATCGTTTTCTTTTTACATTTTTCATTTATATGAATTGATATTACATAGTTATTAATTCATAATGATATAGAAAGATATACTACTTTATGGTATACTATCTACATGGAAATATTATCAGTAAATAATCCACGCGTGAAGCAGTGGAAGAAATATGAAAAAAAGAAATATCGCGATCAAGATCAACGCTTTTTGGTTGAAGAAGCACATTTGATTGAAGAGGCATTACAAGCAAATGTATTAGAAACATTACTTGTTTTACAGGGAAAAGAAGTACCATGTAATCAAGGAGTAGAGTATATTGAAGTAAGTCAACAAGTCCTTGATAAACTATCTACTCATGTTTCAAGTGTATCGATGATTGGGATATGTAAACAACTTACACATAAAGCGCAGTCTTTAGAACGCATTGTTTATTTGGACAATATACAAGATCCAGGAAATGTTGGAACAATCATTCGTACTGCGTATGCACTAGGATATGATGCGATTTATATGAGTGATACAAGTGTGGATCTCTACAATGAAAAAGTGATACGGGCAACCCAAGGGGCGCTCTTTCATATGCCGATTATACGAGGCAATTTACTTGAGATGATGTCAATACACCAAGAGCATGGTGTGCATGTGTATGCAACCGCATTGGATAAACAGGCAAAAATGTTATCAAGTATTGCAGTGTCGACACCATTTGCATTAGTCTTTGGAAATGAAGGAAGTGGGGTTTGTCCAGAAATTCTGGCACAAGCAAATACAAAAGTGATGATTGAAATGAAGCAATTTGAATCATTGAATGTTGCAGTTGCAGCTGGTATTTGCATGTACGAATTTAGTCACTAAAGCAGGGAATAGGAAAGGGAACTATGTTTACACAAGAACACTTTAGCGATGTAAAACGGGCAATGAAGACAATGAATTACTTAATTGATCATGCAGATGAAACAACCATTTCATCTGTTGGCAACGATGGATATCCTACCATTAAAACGATGCGTCCAGCACGTTGTCATGATTGCATTCAAACATTTTATTTTGCGACAACTAGAAATGCACTTCGTACATTGAATTACTTGAACAATCCAAAAGCAGCAATTCATTTTTATGATGCAAACTTTGTACGTACTTTAATGTTACAAGGGTCTATGCGTGTATTGGGACATGAAGAATCCATTCAATATTATGAAAGCCAAGATGATGAATATTTTAAACTTGGTATTAATGATCCTTCCTTTTGTATTTTGGAATTTCGAGCAGAGCGAGGACGTTTCTATAGCAACTTGCATATCTATGAATTTATTGTTCATGAGTTTTTACAAACGTATTATGATTTGATGACTTAGAAGACTAGGTCATCTTTTTTTGTATCCTTGATTAAGTGTATGCTTTGTATTATAATAACGTGGTAAAACGTTGATTAGGACTAGTACTATTGTACGCTTTCTTGATAGGGAATAGTTGCCTTGACTGTAAGCAACTTAAGAAAGTAAATAGGAATTCACCTAGGAGTGAGATTAATACTCTCCCGTTACCACGGTTATTGGTTAATTAAGTGTGTCGCAAGATGAAATAGGATGGTACCGCGCAATAGCGTTCCTATATCAACTTGTTTTTTTTATGCAGAAAGGAAAGAATCATGGAAAAATTAGAAACGTTACGCCAAGAAGGTATAGCGAAAATTGAAGCTTGTACATCAACAAAAGAACTTCAAGATGTACGTGTATTGTATCTAGGAAAAAAAGGTCCAATACAAGAAGTAATGAAAATGATGAAGGATTTAAGTCCTGAAGAAAAACCAAAGTTTGGACAACAAGTAAATGAAATTAAACAGTTGTTGGCATCAAAAATTGAAGAGAAAAAAGTAATTCTTGAAGAAAAAGAGGTTAACGAAAAACTGATCAATGAGAAAATTGATATTACATTAAGTGGATTAAAACCAAATCTAGGAAATTTACACCCACTTATTATGGTCCAACAAGAATTAGAAGACTTATTTATTGGATTGGGATATGAAATTGCTGAAGGTCCAGAAGTAGAACTTGATCTATATAACTTTGAACGTGCCAACATTCCAAAAGGACACCCTGCACGTGATATGCAAGATACATTCTATATTGATGCAGATCGTTTATTACGTACGCATACAACAGCTGTACAAATGCGTGTTTTAGAAGAGAAAGCACCAAGTTTGCCAATTAAAGTTGTTTGTCCAGGTAAAGTGTATCGTCGTGATGATGACGATGCTACGCATTCTCACCAATTTACGCAACTTGAAGGATTGGTAGTTGGTGAAAAGATTCGTTTATCGGATTTAAAAGGAACACTTGAACTTGTTGCTAAAAAGATGTTTGGTGATGATAAAAAGATTCGTTTCCGTCCATCATATTTCCAATTCACAGAACCAAGTGTAGAAGTCGATGTAAGTTGTCATATCTGTGGTGGTAAAGGATGTCCAACATGTAAAGGAACCGGATGGATTGAAATACTTGGAGCAGGTATGGTACATCCAAATGTATTATCTATGGCAGGATATGATCCAAAAACAGCAAGTGGATTTGCCTTTGGAATTGGAATGGAACGTGTTGCATTACTGAAATATGGAATTGATGACATCCGTCATTTATATACAAACGATGTTCGTTTCTTAAAAACGTTCAGTCGTTTTGAGTAGGAGGATTCATGTTAATAAGTAGAAAATGGTTAAGCCAATATATGGATATTCAAGCATATACCATTGAAGAGTTGGCTGATAAAATTACTGCTGCAGGTCTTGAAGTCGAAGGAATTGAAGTCCTTGCAAGTGGAACAAATTTAGTAATAGGGGAAGTTATTGAATGTAATCCTCACCCAGATAGTGATCATTTATCTGTTACAAAAGTCGATGTAAAAGATGAAGTGTTACAAATTGTTTGTGGAGCACCTAATGTGCGCAAAGGTTTAAAAGTAATCGTTGCTAAAGTAGGGGCAAAACTTCCAGAAATCGAAATCAAAAAAGGAAATATCCGTGGTGTCGAAAGTAATGGAATGCTTTGTAGTTTACTTGAACTTGGAGTAGATGCAAAAAGTTTAACGGAACAACAAAAAGCTGGAATTGAAGAATTAGATAGCGATGCTATAGTTGGTCAAACAGATGTACTTGCCTATTTAGGTCTTGATGACGAAGTATTAGATATTGGACTTACACCTAACCGTAATGATTGTTTAGCAGCATTTTCAATGGCAAAAGAAGCAGGAGCAATCCTAGATACTCCAGTTATGTTGCCTTCTTATGAAGGGGCAGCAAATGGTGGAGATGCATCACAACTTGTAGTTAAAAGTGAAACAGAAAAATGTCCATTATATTCAGGAAAAATTATCAATTCACTAACAATTAAAGAAAGTCCAAAATGGATGCAAGAACTTTTGCATTCAAGTGGAATTAAATCGATTAATAATGTAGTTGATATTTCAAACTTAGTTATGCTAGAAACAGGACAACCACTACATTTCTTTGACTTATCAAAACTAGAAAAACAAGAAATTATCGTTAAAGATGGATTGCATGAAACATATACTGCGCTTGATGGAATTACATACCAATTAGAACCAGAAGATATTGTGATTACGATCAATGATAAGCCAGTAGCAATTGGTGGAGTCATGGGTGGTGATGATTCAAAAATTGATGATGATACAACTGCAATCTTAATCGAGACAGCAAGTTTTGATCATGTAAGTATTCGAAATACAGCACGTCGTTTAAATCTAAATACAGATGCAAGTATTCGTTACCAAAAAGGTATTGAACCATTAGCTCCATATAAAGCAATGGATCGTGCAGTTCAACTACTTGTTGAATACGCAGATGCAAAAGGTATTGAAGAAACAAAATATTCTGCAGATATAGCTTATGAAGATACGGCATTTGATGTAAATTTACATGCTATCAATGAATTGTTAGGATTAGAAATCAGCGTAGAAAAAGCTATGGAAGTACTTACACGCTTAGATTTTGCACCAACAAAAAATGGAGATATGATTCATGTTGTCATTCCAAGTTACCGTACAGATATTAAAATTGAAGCAGATATTGCTGAAGAACTTGTACGTTTAATTGGTTTTGATGACTTACCATCTACACTTCCATTAATGCCGGAAACAGAAGGAAAGTTAAATAAACGCCAACAACTTCGTCGTTTATTACGTAATACCTTATGTGCACAAGGACTACAAGAAGTCGTTACTTATACATTAATTAGTGATGATATGAATCGTGATGCAATTATGCCACAAGCTACAAATGTTGCAGTTGCTTCACCAATGAGTGAAGACCGCAAAATTATTCGTGGTAGCATTTTACCAAGCATGTTACACTGTATTGCGTATAATAAAGCGCGTAGTGTAAAAAATGTAGCATTCTTTGAAATCTCTGAAGTATATTCAAATGAAGATAGTGAAGAACGTCTAGCACTTGCAATTCAAGGAGATCTTCAACAAAACCGTCACTTACATTATGAAATCAAACCTGATTTCTATACAATGAAGGGTTTAATTGAAGCATTACTAGATAAACTTGGTTATAATGCAAGTCGTGTCATGATCAAAGAAAATGATGTAGATACAACACATTTCCACCCATACCAAAGTGCTGCTGTATACATTGGTCGTGACTTATTAGGTATTATTGGAGTCATTCATCCAACGATGGCAAAAGCATATGGTGTAGATACAACCGTAATGGCAGAATTAAAACTTGAAGTAATTCTAAAAAATAAAACAAGTAAAGTTAAATTCGAAGCGATTTCAAAATATCCAAATGTAGTTCGTGACTTAGCATTTGTAGTTGATGTAGAAACACCTGCTGGAGAAATTATCAAAGCAATTAAAACCACAGGTAAAAATGTAATCCAAGATGTTGAAGTGTTTGATGACTATCGTGGAGAACATGTGGAAGCTGGAAAGAAATCATTAGCGATTTCGATTACATTCCAAGCAAAAGACCACACATTAACCGATGAAGAAATTACAAACTTGTATAACCAAGCAAGAGATGTAGTAAAACAAAAATTCAATGCAGAGTTAAGAGGATAAAATATAAGTTACAGGAATTTCTGACATTCCTGTAACTTTTTACTATAATGAAATTGAAGATGTAGGAGGTACAAGATTATGAAATTTGCATATATTATTATGGGACCTTTTCAAAGTGATGTGGATCGTGCATCTATTCACAATGAAAAAGCACAAATCATTGGTGTAAAAACAATTGAAGAAGCGTGTATAGTCGCTAAACGTCTACAAAAAGAAGGAATTAGTTGTATTGAACTATGTGGCGCATTTACACAAAAAGGTGCAAAAAAGGTTATAGAAGCAACAACTGGCGAAATAGCTATTGGCTATGTAATACACGATGAAGATCAAAATGAAATATACGACAAAGTTTTTTCACGCTAAATATTTCTAGTATCTTCACTCGTTGGGTGATATAATTAGAAAAATATTTTGGGGGATACATTATGAAATACGCAAAACGAATGAATCATATAAAGGCATCAGAAATACGTGAAATATTGAAAATAACTGAAAATCCTGAAGTTATTTCGTTTGCGGGTGGACTTCCAGCACCTGAATTATTTCCAATTGAAGAAATTAAACGAATTAATGAAATTGTTTTAGAAGAAGATGGGCAAAAAGCACTGCAATATACAACGACTGAAGGATATCAACCACTACGAGCTTGGATAGCAAACCGTATGAAAAAACGTTTACAAACCAGTTTTGATGCAGATCAGATACTGATTACACATGGTTCGCAACAAGCACTTGATTTAAGTGGTAAAGTATTCTTAGATGAAGGTGATTATGTAGTTTGTGAGAGTCCTACATATTTAGCTGCAATCAGTGCATTTAAGATGTATGGTGCCAAGTTCATAGAAATTGACTGTGATGATACAGGAATGAATATGAACGCCCTAGAAGAGCAGTTAAAACAAAACCAAAAGATTAAGTATATATATGTCATCCCAGATTTTCAAAATCCAACAGGAAGAACTTGGAGTCTAGAAAAGCGTAAACGTATTGCCCAACTATCTAATATGTATGATGTTCCGATTATCGAAGATAATCCATACGGTGAGTTACGATTTGAAGGTGAATATTTACCTTCGATTGCATCATTTGATAAAAAGGGAACATGTATTGTAACTGGAACATTTTCAAAAACATACTGTCCAGGATATCGAATTGGATGGGTTGCAGCAAATAGTGATTTAATTAAGCAATATGTGCTTGTCAAACAAGGCTCAGATTTACAGTGTAATACGATGTCCCAATTAGCGATTGCAAAGTTTGTTGAATTATATGATCTTGATGCGCATATTCAAACCATCACTAAAGTATATAAAAGACGACGTGATTTAGCGGTTCAAACAATGCATCAAGCATTTCCAAAGAATGTACATTTTACAGAACCTGAAGGTGGATTGTTTGCATGGGTAGAGTTACCAGAACATATTAATGCACGTGATGTGTTAGATACTTGTTTAGCATCAAATATTGCATTTGTACCTGGTGGCTCATTCTTTCCAAACGGTGGACATGAAAATACGTTTCGAATCAATTTCTCAAATATGAGTGAAGACCGTATAGTAGAAGGTCTTACAAAACTAGGAGATATTCTTAATCAATTTGTATAACAAAACATAATAAAAGGTTTTCTAAACACGCATTGCGTAATGGAAAACCTTTTTAATATATGTACTTCTTAGCAATGAAATCACGAAGGAAATAAGTGCTTGCAAGTTAAGATTATATGATTTCTTCCTGAATATCAAGGAGCTACTGATCTTGATTTACATGAACTTGAAGAATATTTAACATATAAAGGCTACTCATGTAAAACAAGTGCAAACAACTAAGTATTGTAAGCTGACTAAGTAAATCGATTATATAAAGTTGCAGAATACTCTGTGACTTTTATATTTTATTGACGGCTAATGATTGTTAGCCTATAATGGATGTAGCTAATGATAATTAGCTTGGAGGATGTATGAATACAAAAGATCGAATTGTTGAATGTGCATTACAACTATTTTCTAAAAGAGGATATAGTGCTGTAAGTGTTGAAGAAATTGCAAAAAATGTGGGTATTAAAGCTCCATCACTTTATAAACATTTCAAAGGAAAACAAGCAATACTTGATGCGATTGTTGATGAAATGAATTGTCGTTACATAAAAACTATGCATAAACTAAATATCAGTGGAAGTGATGCTTTAATGGATGTTTCAAAATTATCTATCATTTCCAATGAACAACTTACAAATATCGGGAAATACCTCTTTTCGTTCTTTATACATGATGAGTGGATACAACAGTATCGAAAGTTACTTGTTTTGGAACAGTTTCATAATAGAGATATTGCACAGCATTATACGAATCAGTATTTCAAGGATCCACTTAATTATTTGGAGTCATTATTTTCATCAATGATGGATAACAATCAAATGCATGTATATAATGCAAAAATTATTGCTATGCATTTTTATGCACCTATAAAACAGTTAATTGATCTATGCGATTCAGATGCTCAATTTGAAAATGAAGCGCTTGTATTACTAGAACAACACTTACAACAGTTCAATGCGTTATATAGAGTAGAGGAGCATCAATTATGAAACGTAGAAGAATTCAATATTTTGGGCTTATGGGTATTGTGAGTTTTATAGCGTATGTTATGACAATTACATGTTCAACTTTTGCTTATCCTAATTATAATTGGATGTCACAAGCAGTAAGCGATTTATTTGCATTAGATTCTCCTGCTCTTGGTTTGTGGAATCAACTAACCATTGTATATATGGCAAGTGGAATTGTTAGTATCACACTTGTTTATGTGTATATAGAAAATAAGTTAAATCAATGGATTCAATTAGGTATCGGATTATTCACTTTAATGAATTGGATTTCTTGTATAGGCTATCAATTATTTCCATTATCACAAAAAGGATATGCAGGTACATTTACGGACTTCATGCATACATATGTAGTTACACTACTTGTTGTTTTATTGTCTATTACGTCGTTGATATGTATTATCATAGGTGGATATAAAGATAAAACCTATATCAATTTATCTAGATGGGCTGCTACTTCGCTACTATTTATGACGTTTGGAGCAATCGGAGTAGGTATTGTCCCTTCAGAATTCTTTGGAATTCCTGAACGGTTCAGCGTTTTATCAGCGACTTTTTTTAATGCTGTACTTGGATATTATTTATATAGAGGGTTTCAATTTCCAACTAAAAAGCAACGGGTATTATGATGTACCCCCTGTCAAGTAGACAGGCGAAATAAATAAAGAATTCTATATAGCTTGGTTACACATTAGTAATCAGGCTTTTACTTTGTTTTGA
>NZ_JARXXJ010000013.1:0-66890 GCF_029893935.1 Breznakia sp. PFB1-19 | reverse complement strand
TTTTTAATACAAAAAAGTGTGGAAAATGAAAAAAATGTTACAGTCAAACAGGCTGAACAGATAAAGATAAAGGTAGTGCAAAATGATCTATTTTTGACACTACCTTTATAAGAAAGAGGGGATAACATATGGAATTAAATCATGAGTGTGTTAGAGATATACTTTTGTTGGCAGAAGAAAAAACAACTCCAACGAAATCAGTGTCAGAGTCAGAAATAAGAGCTCTTGAGCCATACAAGTTTGAAGAAAAGGTGTATGCAATACAAAGATTAAGTGAAGCTGATTATTTGAATGCTGAAATTATGTATGCTAGTGGAAAAGTATATTTTATTGCAATAGGGAGTATAACTTGGAACGGTCATCAATATTTAAATAACATTAGAGATGAAAAAGTATGGGAAGAAACTAAAAATACTGTTTTGGGAAAAGTCAAAGATGCTTCACTGGATATTTTTAATCAAGTAGCTGCAAATGTTATAAGTAAACAGTTGGGGTTAGGATAGCATGAATGTAAACAGAAAAAAATTAATGTATGCAATACTGTATGAATTGAATAATATGAATACTAACCTTGATGCATCCATGTTTGAAGTAAACGATAGATTATTTCAAGAAGTTATTGGTATGTTAGTTAATGAGGGATTTGTTACAGGGTATACTGAAGTTACAACATCAACGAGCCAATATAGATCATTCCTTGCTACAATGCCTACTATCGCATATAGAGGAGTGATATTCCTAGATGAAAACAGTACGTTAGCTAAAACATATAAAGGACTTAAAGAAATTAGAAGTTTCTTACCATTTTGAACAAACTAACATCACAACCGTAGAAATACGTCTTTTTTATGAAAGGAGGAAGGTTATGCCAATATTAAGAAACCAAGACATGAAACATCTAAACAAGAATTATCTAAAGGGATTAGCAAAAAAAGCGTATAGAGAAGCATTTCCTAACTCTAAGAAATAGAAAGATTCCATAGTAGATAATAAAGTATGTATTACAACAAACGTTAAGTATCGAAAATACGTTTCAATTTCTGTCGAGCGCACCATAGAGAATTAACATCGAACGATACGTTTGGTGTTTTTTTAATATATTCTTGCATTTTAAGTATATATCACTTACGATAATGATGCGGGGGGACTCTTCGGAGTTGAGAAGGTAAAACCTGACCCTTTGAACCTGTTGGTTAAGACCGACGTAGGGAGCAATCAATACAAAGATAGTATTTGATAAGGACGCTCCATTTTTGAAGTGTCCTCTTTTTTTATCTATGATTTGTTGGTGCGACATAAGGCTTCCGCATATGCGAAGTCTTTTTTTGCATATGCGATGTACTGTTGCTGATTGCCTACCATATACAAGGAGGTAAGATGAAAAACGTATTAAGTATAGCTGGTTCAGATTGTAGTGGTGGTGCTGGTATTCAAGCGGACTTGAAAACCTTTAGTGCCAATGGAGTGTTTGGAATGAGTGTAATTGTTTCAGTTGTAGCTGAAAACACAAACCGAGTTATTTCCATTGAAGATGTAAGCTCTAAAATGATTGGCGAACAAATGGATGCAGTATTTGAAGATATTGAGGTAGATGCTGTAAAGATTGGAATGCTTTCTACACCAAAATGCATGGAAGCAGTAGTAAGTAAGTTAGAACAGTATAAACCAAAACATGTAGTTATTGATCCTGTAATGTATGCAAAGAATGGGTGTCCTTTGATGGAGGAAAGTTCATTGGATACACTTATTTCAAAAGTGCTTCCATACGCAGAAGTACTCACACCAAATATTCCAGAAGCAGAAAAGATTACAGGAATGAAAATTCAAAGTATTGCCGATATGGAACAAACAGCAAAAGCAATACTTGCACTTGGGTGTAAAGGCGTCATTATAAAAGGCGGTCATCGTGAGGGAAGTGCACTTGATGTATTGTATGATGGAGAAGTTTTCACACATTTTGAAACTGAGCGAATTGCGACAAAACATACACATGGAACAGGGTGTACATTCTCATCTGCAATTGCAGCACAACTTGCAAAGGGTCACTCAATTAAAGAAGCAACAAGTATTGCAAAAACGTATGTCACAACAGCCATTACACATGGATTGGATATTGGAAAAGGTTGTGGTCCAACAAATCATTTTTATGAATTATATAAGAAAGCAGGTGTGATTGAGTGAATTATACAACACAAATGAATGCTGCAAAACAAAATATCATTACAAAAGAAATGGAATATGTAGCGCAAAGTGAAAAAATGGATGTAAACACATTATGTAAACGTATAGCAAAAGGCGAAGTTATTATACCTGCTAATAAAATGCATAAAAGTTTATATCCACAGGGGATTGGGAAAGGCCTGATGACTAAAGTGAATGTGAATTTAGGTATTTCTAAAGACTGTCAAAACTATGAGGCAGAAATGGAAAAAGTACAACTAGCTATTGATTTTGACTGTGCAGCAATTATGGATTTAAGCAACACAGGAAAAACGAATGTATTTCGTAAAGAACTGATTGATAAATCACCGATTATGATAGGTACTGTACCTATTTATGACGCAATTGGATATTTAGATAAAGATTTAAAAGATATTGAGGCATCCGATTTTTTAACAGTTATTGAACAACATGCAAAAGCTGGTGTAGATTTTATGACTATACATGCTGGTTTGAATAAACGTATGGTTGAAATTATAAAACGTGAGACACGTGTGACGAATATTGTATCACGAGGAGGATCACTAATATTTGCGTGGATGGAAATGACAGGTAACGAAAATCCATTTTATGAGTTTTATGAAGAAATTTTAGATATCTTTCAAGTATATGATGTAACAATGAGTTTGGGAGATGCACTACGTCCCGGAAGTATTGCAGACAGTTCAGATGTTTTGCAAATTGGAGAGTTAATGGAACTGTCAGAATTAACAAAACGAGCATGGAAAAAAGATGTTCAAGTAATGGTGGAAGGCCCAGGGCATATGGCAATGGATGAAATTGCGGCAAATATAAAAATGCAAAAACGGCTATGTCATGGAGCACCATTTTATGTTCTTGGGCCAATCGTGACTGATGTTGCACCAGGTTACGATCATATAACAGCCGCTATAGGTGGAGCTATTGCGGCAATGCATGGTGCTGATTTCTTGTGTTATGTTACACCTGCTGAGCATTTACGATTGCCAGATGTTCATGATGTTAGAGAAGGTATTGTAGCAAGTAAAATTGCTGCGCATGCCGCAGATATTGCAAAGGGAATTCCAGGTGTAAGGGATATTGACAATCAAATGAGTGAAGCGAGAAGACAAATTGATTTTAATAAAATGTTTACATATGCAATTGATGCAAAAAAGGCAAAACAATACTATGAAAGTGTACCGACTAGTGAAGCACACACTTGCTCTATGTGTGGAAATATGTGTGCAATGAGAACAACAAATATGATTTTATCAGGAGAGAGTATTTCGTTTGAGGAGAGAAAAAATGATGAATAAAATACAATATGCATTAGAACAAGTGCGACAAAAAAGACCACTGGTCCATCATCTAACAAATTATGTAACTGTGAATGATTGTGCCAATATTACATTAGCGACAGGTGGTTCGCCAGTTATGGCAGATGCAATTGAAGAAGTAAAAGATATGGCAAGTATTGCAAGCAGTGTGGTATTGAATATGGGAACACTAAATAAAAGAACACTTGCATCTATGATTACTGCAGGAAAAACGGCAAATCAGAAGGGAATACCTGTAGTATTTGATCCTGTAGGTGTAGGAGCAACAAGATATCGCAATGAGAGTGCGTTAGAAATTCTTTCAAAAGTTACATGTGATGTAATTCGTGGAAATGCATCAGAGCTCCGTTTTTTACTTGAGCGAAAATCAGAGACAAACGGAGTAGATGCTGTAATTAATGCTCACGATTATGACATACAAACCATGGTTGTAAATTTAGCAAATACATTCCACTGTGTGGTTGCATGTACTGGTGCAATAGATATCATTAGTGATGGAAAGAAAGTGATAAAAATCTATAACGGACATATACAAATGTCTGCAATTACTGGAACTGGTTGTATGTGTACAAGTTTAATTGGAGCATATTGTGGAGCAAACGATGATACCTTTATTGCGACGTGTGGTGCATTAATAAGTATGGGTATTGCAGGAGAACTTGCATATGAAAAAGCCAAACAACAAGGACATGGACATTTCCATATGGGGATACTTGATGAAATTGGTAAATTAGATGCACAAACAATAGCACAAAAGGCAAAATACGATGAAACCGAATATTGATTATCGTATCTATCTTGTCAGTGATCATCAAAGTTTAGGTGGTCGTGATCTATGCGAAGCAATCGAACAATCAATTCTTGGTGGTTGTACACTTGTTCAAATACGTGAAAAAAACAATCAAACAAAGGAATTCTATGATGAAGCAATCCAGATAAAACGGATTTGTGAACGTTACAATATTCCTTTGATTGTAAATGATCGCATTGATGTAGCTCTAGCGATACAAGCAAGTGGTGTTCATGTTGGACAAAGTGATCTTCCAGCAAATATAGTTCGTAAAATTGTTGGTGATGATATGGTGATTGGTGTTTCAGTAACAAATCTTAAACAAGCGATACAAGCCAAAGAGGATGGAGCAGATTATCTTGGCGTTGGTGCGATGCATCCTACAGGTACGAAAAGTGATGCTACTCTTGTAAGCAAAGAGGAACTTGCTCGTATTAGAAAACATATCGATTTACCAATTGTTGTTATTGGTGGAATTGGTATGGATAATGCAAAAACGTACGCTGCTATGCAGATAGATGGTCTTGCTGTTGTTTCTGCGATATTAGGGAGAAGTGATATAAAACAAGCCACTATTGATCTAAAACATGCATTTTGTAAGTGACAATTGAATACTTAATAAAAAAGAGATTGCGATATCCTTTAAAAAGTTTGGATACAATCTCTTTACTACGTTATTTATTAATTGGTAATTTGATGTTTGTTGCTCCATCAAATGCTTCAAGCTTAATAATGTATTCTCCATTTCCATCATACACAAAGTGGAAGAATGTATTGATTTGTGCACCAGGCTGAAGTGAGTCCGTACCTGCTGTAAATAACATATCATCTTCCATGTAGTATGTAGATACATCATCAACTTGTACACCTTGAGAACCATACACTTTCACATAGAACATATTGATTCCACTCACCTCATCACTTACATTTTTCACGGTTACTGGAACTTTCACAATTTCACTTCCATGAAGATCAGAGAATTCATTATCGAATACGATAAACTCCGCTGGTTCATTGAAGGTGATTTCACATCCTTCAAATTCAACGGTTGATCCAAATGAAAGATCTTCTTTCTTTTCTTCTTTTTGCTCAGTTTTTTCTTTTTCATTTGCTTCATCTTCAGAACCACATCCTACCAAACTAAACATCATCCCCAAAATAAGAAATAAACTTAAGAACTTTTTCATAATTACCTCCTTGTTGTTCTTATATATCACACACTTGTGTTGATATTCTTTCAAGAATAATCAAATATAAAACATATAAATAATCGATTATAACTATACTATAGCATTAAGAATAAAATAAATCGTTTCTGACGAATGAGGTAAATGATTCAATAGTTAAAAATTTCACAAATTAGCCTCAGAGTATTTCATGTACATAATTGATATGTTATACTTTTTATAGAACATACAAAATAATGAATATGCAAAGGATGAATACAATGAATATAAACACGATATTGTTGCGGTATGTTGTCGAAGTTGAGAAAAGTAAATCTATTTCAAAGGCTGCAGATAACTTATACATGGCACAACCAAATTTAAGTAAAGCAATTAAAGAACTTGAGGAAACTGTAGGGTTTCCAATCTTTGAACGCGGACCAAAAGGAACCATTCCAACGGACTTAGGAATGGAATTTATCGAGCAAGCACATAAAGTACTTGCACAAATTGATGCGATGGGAAATCTTGCTTCAGGGAAAAAAGAAGGAACGATTCACTTTGATGTGTCGATTCCTAGAGGAAGTTATATTTCTGAAGGTGTTCTTGATTTCGTGCGTGGTTTGGATTTTAAAGTACGCACCGAAGTATTATTCCAAGAGACAAATGCACTAAAGGCAATTCATAATGTATCTGAACATCGCTTTAATCTAGGTGTCATTCGTTATGAAAAGAAAAATGAATTGTATTTTAAAGACTACTTGTATGAACGTAATTTAAAAGCGGAAACGCTTTGGGATTTCCAAGAAATTGTTTTAATGTCGAAACATCATCCATTAGCAAATAAAGAGAAAATTGAACTTTCTGATCTTGAATCATATATTGAAATTGTCTACGAAGATGAAGTATTACCATATTTTCATCAATTGAAGAAACGACGCGAACAGCCAACAAGCAGTAAATTATCGATATTTGAACGTTCGAGTCAATTTCAATTTCTTTCGACAGTGAGTGAATCATATACATTTGCTTCACCAATTCCAGAATATCTACTTGAACGTTATGATGTTGTACAACGTAAGGTATATGGAATTCGTGATACCTATAAAGATGTAATTATTTATCGTAAAGATTATGAGCTTAGTGATTTAGATAAACATTTCATCAATAAGCTAGATCAAGCTAGAAATAATGTAGCTTTTTTGAAATTAACATAAAAGGTATATATTGTATTATAAATAGCCATAGATAAATATTATATATCAATAATGAATCGTTATTTGGTAGTATAAACCCACAACATTCGTTAGTGTCCTTTATATGACTTAGATATTATGCGCTCAAGTGACTTGTTGACTAAAAGCAAGTGAGGGAATTGCTTGTGAAGAATGTTGGGAGTTTAACAAGTCAGCATGAAAAAGAACATGTTCATATTTTCACAAAGATATGGAGATGTCCTTTTTTTATATATCCGCGCCAAAAGTTGCGGTGTTAGAATGTGGATATAGATAAAAGGAGGTCTAGATTTTATGGCTAGATATACGATACCAAGAGATGTGTATCACGGAAAAGGATCACTTGAAAACTTAAAAGATTTAGTAGGTAAAAAAGCAATCGTTGTCGTTGGTGGAGGAAGTATGAAACGCTTCGGATTCCTAGACAAAGTAGAAACGTATTTAAAAGAAGCAGGAATGGAAGTTCAATTATTTGAAGGTGTTGAACCAGATCCATCAGTAGAAACCGTTATGCGTGGTGCACAAGCAATGCGTGAATTCCAACCGGATTGGATTGTCTCAATCGGTGGTGGTTCACCAATTGATGCTGCAAAAGCAATGTGGGTATTCTACGAATATCCAGAAACTAAATTTGAAGATATTATCACTCCATATAGTTTCCCAACATTACGTCAAAAAGCAAAATTCTGTGCAATTCCATCAACGAGTGGTACAGCAACAGAAGTAACTGCATTCTCAGTTATTACAGATTATGAAAAAGGAATTAAATATCCATTAGCAGACTTTAACATTACACCTGATGTAGCAATCATTGATTCTACATTAGCAGAAACAATGCCTCAAAAGTTAACTGCACATACAGGTATGGATGCTATGACACACGCAATTGAATCATATGTGTCTACATTACATTGTAACTATACTGACCCACATGCATTGCATGCAATTAAATTAATTACAGATTCTATTGTTGCTTCATATGAAGGTGACAAAGAAGCTAGAGAAACAATGCACGATGCACAATGTTTAGCAGGTATGGCATTCTCTAATACTTCACTTGGAATCGTTCACTCTATGGCACACAAAACTGGTGCTGCATACAGTGGTGGACACATTGTACATGGTTGTGCAAATGCTATGTACTTACCAAAAGTAATTAAATTCAATGCAAGAGAACCAGAAGCAGCTACACGTTACGGTGAAATTGCAGATTCATTACACTTAGGTGGAAACACAACTGCAGAAAAAGTAGAATTGTTGATTCAACACATTCTTACTTTAAACAAAGAACTTAACATCCCAACTTGTATCAAAGATTACGAAGGTGGAATCATTGATGAAACTGAATTCTTAAACAAACTTGATGAAGTTGCACAATTAGCTGTGGATGATGCTTGTACAGCAACAAACCCACGTACAATTGATGCATCACAAATGGCACGCTTATTAAAAGCTTGTTACTACAACGAAGAAGTAGATTTCTAATTACTAGAAATACTGTCGTTTGCGAATAGTTGTCACTGTTGTGGCAACTATTTTGTCGCTTATCAATGAAGAGGTCGCAATGGAAAAATATATTGAATCAAAGAAGTCGAATTGTAAAAACTGTTATAAATGTATCCGTAAGTGTGCAGTAAAATCCCTTAGTTTTTTAAATGATCAAGCCAATATTATCGGTGATGATTGTATTTACTGTGGAGAGTGTTATCTTGTTTGTCCACAAGATGCAAAGTATATTCACAGTGATGCAAATAAAGTAAAAACATGGTTAGCAGAAGGTAAGCAACTTGTTGCAAGTATTGCACCTTCCTATAATGCATTAAACGATACAGATTTCTTTTTGTTGAAGCAACAACTGTTAGATCTTGGTTTTACAAATGTACAAGAAACTGCAATTGGAGCATTCATGGTAAAAAGTACATATGAAACACTATGTGTAAATAAACAAAACGATGTGATTATTTCATCATGTTGTCATAGTGTGAACTTATTGATTCAAAAACATTTTCCTGAAGCTTTAAATGCACTTGCAAATGTTGTCACACCAATGGAAGCACATGCAAGAAAATTAAAAGAAACATATCCAGAAGCTAAAGTCGTTTTCATTGGTCCATGCATTTCTAAAAAAGCAGAGATTGATGATACATGTTCAAACACTGATGTTGTATTGACCTTTGATGAACTTCTAGATCTAGGCTTATCTGCATATATGAAACCAGTACATTCTACTGGTGATTATCAACTATCGACGCGTAGTTTTCCAATTTCAGGAGGGATACTATCCACGATGAAACAAGAAGAGGACCGTACCTATTTAGTAGTTGATGGACAAGAAAACTGTGTACAAACCATTCAAGATGTCATTGATGGAAAGATTCATCATTGTTTTATTGAAATGTCACTATGTTCAGGTAGTTGTGCTGGAGGTCCAGTATTACGCAAAAGTGGATATACACGTGTACCAAGTACCTTACAAATTCAACAAAAAGCAAAACAACATGGTGAAAAACTTGATATAGATATACCAAACTTAGAAACAACTTTTAAAAGTCGAAAACAAATGACTTACCGAATCAGCGATCAAATGATTAATGAAGTACTTGCCAATATTGGGAAGTTAAAAGCTGAAGATGAATTAAATTGTGGAGGTTGTGGATATAATACATGTCGTGAAAAAGCAATTGCAGTTATTCAAGGAAAGGCAAACTTAGAAATGTGTTTACCGTATCTTCGTGATCGCGCGGAGACATTTTCTGATAACATTATTCGCAACACACCCAATGGGATTATTGTATTAAACGAAGAATTTGAAATCGAACAAATGAATGAAGCAGCATGTAAGATATTTAATATCGAACATAGCTTCGAAATTATTGGTGATCAAGTAGTCCGTTTGTTAGATCCTAAGTTAATTATGGATACGTATTTTGATGGAAAGAATACATATGACAAACAAATCTATCTTGCTGAATTTGATAAGCACATCAATTTAACGGTTATTGCAGATAGAGCGTATCATATTTTAATTTGCATCATTCGTGATATTAGTGATGATATAAAGCTGCAAAGCGAACAAGAAAACTATCGTAAGTCTACGATTGAAATTACAGATCAACTGATAGATAAACAAATGCGTACGGTACAAGAAATTGCATCTTTACTTGGAGAAACAACAGCAGAAACAAAAGTGGCTTTAACGAAACTGAAGGAGTCGATGGCTCGTGAATAATGTATATTTCGATGTTGGAATCAGTCATGTCAATAAACGCGGAGAACAGTTATGTGGAGACCATGTTGATGTTGTGAAAATGGAAGACGGTAGTAAAATCGTAGTCTTAGCAGATGGCTTAGGAAGTGGTGTAAAAGCGAGTATCCTATCCATTTTAACTGCCAAAATCATTTCCACAATGATGGCAAACCAAATGTCTTTAGAAGATTGTGTACAAACTATTATTCACACGCTGCCAGTTTGCAAGGAACGTCAGCTTGCATACTCGACATTTTCGTTTTTGTATTTACATGCAAATTCAAAAGTCGCAGATATTGTACAGTATGATAATCCTAAAGCACTTGTTTTTCGCGATGGAAAACAACTGGGGTATAATGAAACTGTAGAAATTATCGATGGTAAGCAAATCAGTCGAACACGCATCACCTTACAAGAAGGTGATTACATGTTGTTGATGAGTGATGGGGTTCTATTTGCATCCAAAGGAAAAATCTTAGATTTACAGTGGGATGAAAAACAAATTACAACGTATATGGAACAGTCTTTGCAACTACAAGAAAACTTTGATGCAAAGACATTCAGCAGTTTGCTTTTGCAAGAATGTTTGTCACATTATGATAATCAACCAAGTGATGATATTAGTGTTTGTGCAATTCGTTTATGTAAACGCAAAAATGCAAATATCCTAATTGGTCCACCTAAAAATCCTGATGATGTAGATAAGATGATGCGATTATTTTTCTCGCGTGATGGATACCATGTAGTTTGTGGAGGAACTACTTCACAACTATGTGCCAAGTATTTAGATAAACCGATAAAAATGAATCAGGTATATGCAAATACAAATGTCCCGCCTACATGTAGTATTGAAGGTGTAGACTTAGTTTCTGAAGGTAGTGTCACGATTCAAAAAGTATTAGAATACGCAAAAGATCATACACATATGAATGAGTTGTATACTTACTGGACATATCAAGATGATGGGGCAAGTAAAATTGCAAAACTACTTTTTGATGAAGTAAGCGATATTCATTTCTATGTTGGACTTGCAAAAAATCCAGCACATCAAGAACATCAAAGTGTAAGTTATGGACACAAAATGGAAATGATTGAACAACTTGTTGCAGAATTATTAAAATTAGATAAAAAAGTAAAAGTAAATTACTTTTAGATAAAGGAGACCTATGTATAAAATTGTTGAAAAAGAACGATTAAATCCAACGGTTACGAAAATGGTAGTAGAAGCACCAGCAATTGCCAAAAAGGCAAAAGCAGGACAATTTATTATTCTTCGTTCTCATGAAATGGGAGAGAGAATTCCCCTAACTGTTGCAGATTATGATCGTGAAAAAGGACTTGTTACGATTATTTACCAATTGGTAGGTCGTAGTACGATGTTACTAGATAACCTAGAAGTGGGAGATGCCATTCTTGACTTTGTAGGACCACTAGGTGTACCAAGTCATGTAGAAGGTATGAAACGTGTCTGTGTAGTTGGTGGAGGAGTTGGTTGTGCAATTGCCTATCCAACCGCAAAAGCACTATATGATAATGGCACAGAGGTAACTGTAATTACTGGATTTAGAAATAAAGATTTAGAAATCTTACGTGATGAATTTGAAGCAGTTAGTCATCATATGTATACGATGAGTGATGATGGAACTGTAGGAGAGAAGGGTTTAGTCACAAATAAACTACAAGAACTACTTGATGCAGGTGAAGTATTTGATGAAGTCATCGCAATTGGACCACTAGTTATGATGAAGTTTGTCTGCCAACTCACAAAACAATATGATGTGAAAACAACGGTCAGCATGAACCCAATTATGATTGATGGAACAGGAATGTGTGGATGCTGTAGACTAAGTGTAAACAACGAAATGAAATTTGCTTGTGTAGATGGACCTGATTTTGATGGACATCAAGTCGACTTCGATGAAGCGATCGCAAGATCTAGACAGTATGCAGACTTTGAAGCCAAAGCACGTGAAAAAGACTGTCACTTATTTCACAAGGAGGTGCGCTAGTTATGCCAAACATGAGTCCAAATAAAGTACCAATGCCACATCAAGAGCCAAATGTACGAAATAAAAACGTTGCAGAAGTAGCAACAGGATATACCTTAGAAATGGCACAAGAAGAAGCAGAACGTTGCTTGCAATGTAAACACAAACCTTGTGTAAATGGATGTCCAGTAGGTGTGCAAATCCCAGAATTTATTGCTTTGCTTAAAGAAGGGGATTTGGAAGGTGCCTACGATAAGATTAAAGAAACCAACGCATTACCAGCGGTTTGTGGTCGTGTATGTCCACAAGAAGACCAATGTGAAAAGCTATGTGTAAGAGCCATTAAACATGAAGCAGTCGGAATTGGAAGACTGGAGAGATTTGTCGCTGATTATCATATGGCAAATGGAGAAAACAAGATTCCAACAATTGAGAAAAATGGACATAAAGTAGCGGTAGTAGGAGCAGGACCTGCAGGATTAACTTGTGCAGGAGATTTAGCGAAAAAACGATATGAAGTTACTGTCTATGAAGCATTACATAAAGCAGGAGGAGTACTTGAATATGGAATTCCAGAATTCAGACTACCAAAAGCGATTGTAAGTAAAGAAGTACAAGCACTCAAAGACTTAGGTGTTCACATGGAAACCAATATGGTTATTGGAAAAGTGTTTGATATTGATGAACTATTTGAAGATGGAAATGAAGCTGTATTCATCGGTAGTGGAGCAGGACTTCCAAACTTTATGAAAATACCTGGAGAAAACTTAAATGGAGTATTCTCTGCAAATGAATTTCTGACACGTTTTAACTTAATGAAAGCTTATGATGTAGAAGCTGACACACCAATTTTCAAAGGTAAGAAAGTAGCAGTTGTTGGTGGAGGAAATGTTGCAATGGATGCTGCAAGATGTGCAAAACGTCTAGGAGCAGAAGTCTACATTGTGTACCGTCGAGGAACTGAAGAATTACCAGCAAGAAAAGAAGAAGTGGAACATGCAATGGAAGAAGGAGTTATCTTTAAGACATTGAATAATCCAGTCCAAGTACTTGGTGATGACAAAGGAAATGTAAGAGCGATTGAATGTGTACAAATGGAATTAGGAGAACCTGATGAGAGTGGAAGAAGACGACCAGTAGTCAAAGAAGGAAGTAATTTCACACTAGATATCGATTGTATGATTATGTCGATAGGAACTAGTCCAAACCCATTAATTCACAGAACCACAGAAGGATTAGACACCAATAAGTGGGGATGTTTAATCGCAGATACAAAAACCGGAGCAACAACACGAGAAGGTGTATTTGCTGGAGGAGATGCAGTAACTGGAGCTGCAACGGTAATCCTAGCAATGGGAGCAGGAAAAGAAGCTGCACAAGCAATGGATGAGTACATTCAGAATAAATAATCTTAGATAAGATGGAAACCAAACGGAATCCATCTTTTTTATTTAATGATATTTGAATTCTTTGTTTTCTTATGAAAACATGAAATAATGAAAAGAAAAGTAAACTATTTTACTAGCTAAAACGTTATATAGATGAGAGGAGGAAATTATGAATGAAAAAAGAATAATAAAAAAGATTCGTAAAGGTGATCAGGAATCACTAAATCAGTTCATTGAGTTTCTCTATCCTCAAGTATATCGGTTTGTATATCGAAAATTACAAGGTGATGCTGAGTGTGCAGATATTACACAGGAAACATTTGTTCGTTTTATAAGTAATATAACGACTTATAAAGTACAAGAAAAAGTAATTCATTATCTATATCGAATCGCATCGAATTTATGTATCGATTATTGGCGCAAACAAGAACGGATGATGTTTCATGAACTAGAAGTAGAACGTATAGAGGATACGAATATACAACCACATGAATCGATATTGAAAAAGTTAGAAAGTGAAGAATTATTAAAGTGTATTGCAAAGTTGCCAAGTTTTCAACAAGATGTCATACTCTTACGGTATTTTGAACAACTTAACTTTCGTGAGATTGCTGCAGTATTGGAAGTAAATGAAAATACGATTAAAAGTCGACATAAATTGGCATTACACAGGTTAGAAATTATTATGAAAGGAGATCAGTCAAATGAAAAGAGAAATCATAATTCCAAAAGAAAAGATGCAAGAAACAAAGATTGCTTGCACTAAAGTACTTTATGAAGTGCAAGCTAAAAATGAGAATAATCCTTATAAAATTGCTTTTGAATTTCTTCATTATGAATTACATAATTATGTACGATTAACATTCATTGGACTTTTTCTTTTATGTGTATCTAGTTGTTTAGAGATATTTCGAAATATGCTTATTCCGATTATAGTTATATATTTACTCATGATTATTTTGATAGGATTATTTGAAACATATAGAAATTCGTATTATCAAATGGATGAATTACTTGCAACAACAATGATTTCACCAATGCATGCTATTTTATATAAGGTAAGTGTAATCCTAATAATAGAATGTGCTATGTTTGCTTTTCTAGGAATACTTACAAGCATACTGAACATTGATTACTATTTCCAAATTGTAGCAATATTATTATTTCCATTAGTAATTACTAGCTTATTGTGCTTGATATACATGAAAATATTCAAACAGCCAGTTTTATGCATTTTAGCTAGTTTAGTTAGTTATGCAAGTCTATCAATCGCGTGTTATTGGGTATTGTATTTTTCATGGTTATTAGAACAACAACTTATTTTGTATAGTGTGTTCGCACTTGTTTTATACATCATTGTATTTATTAAGATAATGAGAAATAGTAAAGGAGGATCCTATGGAGTATATTATTAAAAATGTGTCCAAAACGTTTAAGAAGCGCTTAGTTGTTAGAGATGTAGAAATAAAACTACAACCAGGAATACATGCTGTACTTGGTGCGAATGGCAGTGGAAAAACAACTCTATTTCGTATTCTTTGTGGTGTATTGAATGCAGATAGTCAGCCACTGATTTCGCTAGATGGAATTCTTTTACACAAACAGCGTGAAAACTATTTATCTTCAATTGGATATCTTCCTCAACAATTTGGATATTATCCAAATTATACAATAGATCAATTCTTATATTATATGGGTGTGGTGAAAGGTTTAAAATCTGAATACATTAAGAAACGAATGGAAACTTTATTAATACAACTTCGCCTAGAACAACATAGAAAAAAGAAAATGAAAAACTTGTCTGGTGGTATGTTGCGACGAGTGGGTATTGCACAAGCATTATTAAATGAACCAAAAGTTTTAATACTTGATGAACCTACAGTAGGATTGGATCCAAAGGAAAGAATCAATTTCAAAAATATACTTACATCACTAGCACAGGATACTATTATCTTGTTATCAACACATATAGTGAGTGATATTGAAAATATTGCAGATGATATTATTGTGATGAAAGAAGGTTCAATTATTTTTCATGACAAAGAAGATCAATTGTTAGAATCAATTCAAGGAAAAGTATGGGAGATACAAATTCCAACAATGCAAACATCTAGTTTACTTGAGCAAAATAATATTGTCGAAAAACATACAATGCAAGACAATACAATCTTGCGAGTTGTAAGCGAAGACACTCCGCATCCACAAGCAAAAGTAATAAAGCCAAAATTGGATGATTTTTATTTGTATCATTTTAGAGAGGTATTAGATGCTAGCACTTATTAGAGAAGAAGCAATAAAACTATTTCGAAAGAAAACTTTATGGATTATATTTATCGTTTTGCTTGGGTATGTTTCGTATGCAACATACGATAATTATCAAGAAGTGATACCCAAAAATCATTACCTACTTAATGAAAGTGGAGAACAACTAACTGGAATTGAGGCGATTCGTTACATTGATGAGAAACGACACGAGCTTGCTGGTAATGTTGATAAAGTCTTCATTCAAAAATACAACGAAAGGTATGATGAAGCGTTAAGGAAAGCTGGATACTATAATCTTGAAGAAGATACAGAACGTATGGATCAACTATACACAGATGAAAATAAAAAAATGCTTGAAAGATATATTGAGGCATCAAAAAACTGGAATTTTGATGATGAATTGCAGAAATGGATTGGTACGTTTGAAATGTATATTTATTGTACAAATGAAAATGAATCGGACATGACATGTTCATTTTTACCATTGTACAAACAAGAAGCAGAAGTACAAACTGTTCATGCAATTTATGATCAAGCAAATACCTTCTTTCCGTTGATAAAACCACAAACTAGTGAGAAACCAACAGATTCAAAGACTTTTTTAGATATTGGATTACAGTATATGATTGATAAGGATACTCATATTATTTTAAAGTGGGGAGATATCGATGGAGTAAATTATCAACAATTCTTTGTGCCTATGAAACCAAACAAAGAAATTGGTCAGTATTTAGATACAAGTCCGTATTGGCAGCAAATGAATAAGGAATATTTACAAACAAATACTTACTATGATTCACTGATCGGTACAGAATTGTACATGAAAGACTTAGGGGAGATAGATAGTGTATTTGGGGTTTCCTTATTATTGTTTTTTGTGCTTTTATTTGGAGATTTGTTTTCATATGACTCACAAACGAAAACGGATCAGATTATTTACTCAAGTGCATATGGTGGAAAACAGTTACGTTTTGCTCGTTGTATAACTGCATGTATTTTCGTCGTCATGACTGTTTTGATTAGTGAACTACTCATATTGCTCATTAGTCATGCAATTGTACCAATTCGTGGACTGGATCTTGCTGTAGTCATGCAGGATGGATTGTTTAATATATATCAAAGTCATTTAAATGTTCAATACGGAACGATGGTATTAGCATCAATTGGGTTGTTTATAATGGCGTGTATTGCGGTTAGTTCATTGACTATGATGTTTTCATACTTGCTAAAAAACCGAATTGTTACAACCATAATAATGTTTATGTTCATCATTATTACATTCTTTTATGTATTTCCATTAGACATATCACTTACAGGGATGCAGTCTTTTCTTCCAAGTGTGATGCTTAAATTTGAGCAGTATTTTCAATATAATGCATCTGGAAGTAATGGGACTTTCTTACCATACATAACAGTATTTGGTCATGTGTTTGGACGCTATCAATTTGTTATTGGATTTTGGATTGCAATAAGTACGATACTTTGTTCAATGATTACATTTGTAAATGTCCATAAAGAGATATCGCATTAATGAAAAAAGTTGAGATCAAACGTCTCAACTTTTTTAATAGAAATTAATGTTAATTTTCAAGTTTCTTTAGTTTCCAAATATCATGTACATATTCTTCAATGGTACGATCACTTGAGAAAAATCCAGAACGAGCAATATTGATTAATGCTTTTTTAGTCCAATTTGTTTGATCTTTATAAAGTTGTTGTACATGCTCTTGTGCTTTGATGTAAGCCTTGAAATCTTTAGCGACTAAGTAGTAGTCATTTTCTTTTTCAAAGTAATCAATGATTGGTTGGAAATCTTTCAACTTCTCAATAAAAGCAAGGATATTTTGAAGTTCTGTATCAGCTTTGATATCATCTTCCACTTTATAATCAGAAGCATGGATTGCAAATACATCATCTTTATGTAAACCAAAGATTTCGATGTTTTCATCTCCAACAAGATCATAGATTTCCACATTTGCACCATCCATGGTTCCAAGTGTGATTGCACCATTCATCATGAATTTCATGTTACCCGTTCCACTCGCTTCAAATCCGGCAGTTGAAATCTGTTCGGAAATATCAGCAGATGGAATAAGTTTTTCTGCATAACTTACGTTGTAGTTAGTTACCATAATAACTTGTAGTTTATTTGAAATACGAGTATCTGCATTGATGATATCGGCTATAGTGCGTATGAGATGAATCGTGTTTTTTGCTAGAACATAACTTGGAGCTGCTTTTGCCCCGAAGATAAATGTTTGAGGATGAAAGTTTTCTCTAAATGTAACATCATCAAGTAAGCGATGATACAAATAAATAATATGGAAAACATTCAATAACTGACGTTTATATGCATGAAGACGTTTGATTTGAATGTCTAGGATAGAACTCTCATGAATCGAAATGCCTTCATGTTCTTGAATATAAAGATTCAATTGGTGTTTGTTTCTTGCTTTTATCTCTTTCAATTGTGTAAGCACATCTTGATTATCCACTTGCTTTTCAAATTCTTTAAACCAAGCAATTGGTTGACTAGAAAGTGCATCATCACTATATTTTTTTACGAATTGATACAGCTCTGGGTTTGCATATTGGAACCAACGTCGATGTGTGATTCCATTTGTTTTATTATTGAATTTGTGTGGGTAATGATCTGCCCATATTTTCATTTCTTTTTCGACAAGAATTTTTGTATGTAAGGCTGCAACACCGTTCACACTAAAACTTCCAACGATGGCAAGATTTGCCATACGTACTTTCTTGTTACCTATAATAGCCATTTTCTTTATTTGCGATTTCGGATAGTTGTATGCTTTTAGTGAATCTAAGAACATATCATTGATATCTTCAATCATTTGATAGATACGAGGTAGTAGTTTTTTCATCATCTTTGCATCCCAAGTTTCTAGTGCTTCTGCAAGTATGGTGTGGTTTGTATAAGCAATACATTTTGATGTAAGTGCATAAGCATCTTCAAGACTGTATCCATGTGTATCTACAAGTGTGCACATTAATTCAGGAATAAGTAATGTAGGATGTGTATCATTGATTTGCATCACTACATAATCAGCTAAGTTATCTAATGTTCCATGTTTTGCTAGATGCTTTTTAAGGATGTTTTGCAGCCCAGCACTAACAAATAAATACTGTTGTTTTAAACGTAATTCTTTTCCTTTGGGTGTTGAATCATCTGGATACAAACAACTCACGATATCCATGATTTCTTTTTCATAAACATCGAAATTCTTTTGGTTTTCTAAAGGTAATACATCATACATCCGTAATGTGTTTGTTGTTTGTGATGCACCAACGATTGGCATATCATATGGCATTGCTAAAACATCAACAGTATCGGTTAATGTATATCGACCATCTTCAGTTTTTATTAGTTTTCCATAGTATGAAACGATGGCAGAATCTTCACTGATTTTATTTTCCCAAACATTTCTGTTATTTAACCAAAGGTCAGGTAATTCGACTTGTTTGTTATCCACAAAGATTTGTTTGAAAAAGCCATGACGATAACGAAGTGTGACTCCATGTCCTGGATAATTTAGTGACGCTATAGAATCCATGAAACAAGCAGCAAGTCGACCTAAACCACCATTTCCTAATCCTGCATCTTCTTCTTCGAATTCGATATCCTTAATTAATATGCCATAGGGTTGTAGAACATCGTCTACTGCTTTTAGTAGTTGCATGTTTTGTAAGTTATTAATAAGTAGTCGACCCATTAGAAATTCCATGGAAAAGTAATACAATTGCTTAGCATCTTGCGTATCTATTTTCTTTGTGGTTTGTGCAACACTGCTAGCAGCCATATTTTGAATCATTGACGCTAGTGCGATATACATTTCATTTTTACTTAGTTCTGAAAAGTCTTTTGAAAATAGTTGTATTGCGCTTTGTTGAAGTTGCACTTTGATCTGATGCATTTAGTTTTCCTCCCAGATAATACGTAAAGCTAAAGGTTCTAATGTCAATGATGTTGTTTCTGTAGTGGAATACAACACCTTATAGTTGTGTAATGGTAAATCAAAGGTACATGCATCTTTCAAATTTGCATTTGCTAGAATGTACAAGTGTTGCTTATCATCTTGATAATGGAAGATGATTTCATCTTTATTTGGTGTAGTTAAATAGGCAACATGCCCTTTTTTTGTAAGTAAGTCACGATAGGTATCTTTAATTGTTGCGATTTGCATAAGCGTATCCATAAATCCTTCGTAATCATTTAGATAATGAAATTCATATTTATCAAACAATGCGAGTTTCTTATAGTATGGATCATGTTGTTCAAGTGCATATAATGTATGTTCATCTACGTCAACACCAGTGTTCATCGCTTGCTTTTCTAACAATTCTTGTCCCGAATTCATAAAAGGAGCAAAATTGTAGGCAAATTGATTAAGAATACTAATAAGCATACTTGTTTTATATCCACCTTCACGTGAGATAAGTCGTGGGGTATCGTGTGTTTCACCTGAGGCAAAAACCAAAGTAGGTAAACTCATACCATTGTAATAGAAATCACGTGTTAATTGCTCATCAAAACGATGGGTGTGATAAAATCCATCACCAATAATAAGATCATAACCAAGACGTTTTGCTTTTGTTGCACTGTTTTTATTTGCTGCTAATTCCTCTGCAATGAAGTAAAAATCAGACTTGCATGCTTTGGCTTTCTTGATAATCAACTCTGTTAGTGGTTCAGGAAGTGCATGTCCCATATCAATTCTAGCCCCATCCAAACCAAAGTTTTCGATATAGTAAGGAAGGATATCACTTAATACATCCCATAATGGTTGATTTGGAATTTTGCCTGGAAATAGATTGGCTTTTATTGTGTCAAAAAGAATGTATGGTGTTGTAATGTCTGTTAAGTGTTTGTCCTTTACAATTTTTGGTTGGTCCATATACATTCGAAAGAATGTTACATCACTCCATGCAGGTTGCACATCATTCAGTTGATCACTAAAGGCAGGCGCAACAGTCATTTGAAATTCTTGACGAATCAATTCCAGTGGATTGTCTTGTGGATTTGCATTATATGTAGCAACAAGTTTTTCCCATTTTTTTGGATTGCGAATACTTGGTGCTTCTTTAAATTTTGCAATATGTTCATGCGTTTCTTTAGCAGCGTATAAAGGCTCGATATATTTTTCTTCAATTGGTGTAGTTGGTGGAATTCCATCAACTCGTGGTGGTTTGTAATCATCTAAATCTTGTAGATCAATCCAATAAAACCAATCTGGATGTGATATAAGCAAAGTTGTATTTACAGAGTTTGTTCGTGGAATAATATCAAGTACAACACGCATACCAAGAAGATGACATGCTTCAATAAATGCTTTGAACTGTTCATCCAGTGTCATTTCCTCTTTTGTGATAGGATCAAATAAATCTTTATCAATGGTAAAGAAATCACTTACTCCATAAACCGAACCAAGTTCACCTTTTTTATCCATGCGTGAATACTGCATGATAGGTAATAAATAGATCACATTGATACCCATTGCTTTTAGTGTTGGTAAATAGGCGATCATTTTAACAAATGTACCAGTTTCCTTAAAACCTTCGCGATTCATTACATCAAGTTGCTTATCTTGATTGTGATCAAAAGTTGTTGATGTGCGTATCATTGTTGAATAGTAATATGCATCTTTATAATCTTGGATTTGTGGTTGTGGATGACTGATAATATAGTCAATTTGTTCCTTATAGTATTGATATGGTTGCACACAAAATACTTTTTCATTTTCATGTTTGTGATGGATATATGTCCATGCTTTAGGAACATAATATGGAGAACATGTTTCATGTTCGTGTGTTTGTAATATATTTCTTAATTTTGTTAGAGCAGTATGTTTCATAGGATAACCTCTTTATCTATTATATAAAAATGGTAGGCTATTCACTGCTGAATTGCAATCGAAATAAATCAAAGTTGAAAGGGTATATATCATTTTATGCAATGAACTTCTTTTTCTATTGATGATATACTAAGTATATTGGAACATGAGGGGTTATAATTATGGACAAACATACAACGTATAAATGGTGGAAAGAGGCAGTTGGATATCAAATTTATCCAAAGACGTTTTATGATGCAAATCATGATGGACATGGGGATATTCAAGGGATTATTGAAAAGCTACCTTACTTTCAAGCACTAGGTATTGATTTTCTTTGGATTTGTCCATTCTTTGATTCACCATTAGATGATAATGGTTATGATGTACGTGACTACTACAAGGTACATGAAAACTTTGGAAGTATGCAAGATATCAAAACGTTGATCACAACAGCAAAAAAATATAATATTCGAATCATTGTGGATTTAATTTTGAATCACACATCAGATGAACATACTTGGTTTATGGATGTAAAAAACAATCCAGATAGTAAATATCGAGATTACTATATTATTCAAAAAGCAAATCAAAAGATGCCACCAAATAATTGGGGAAGTTTCTTTGGTGGAAGTGCATGGGAAAAACTAAATGATGATGAATACTATTTAAAAATATTCTCTAAAAAAATGCCGGATCTAAACTGGGCAAATGAAGAACTAAGAAGTGCACTGTATCAGATTGCTTTGTGGTGGTTAGACCTAGGTGTTGATGGGTTTCGTATTGATGCAATTGCCCATATCGCAAAAGATACAACATATAAAAACTCAACACTTGAAAATGAAACAATGTTTGTCTCAGATTGGTCAAAGTTTTCAAACTTGCCGCAGGTACATACATACATTCGTGAATTTCACGAAGAAGTTTTGGCACCAAATGATGCATTTGCAGTCGGTGAAGTGGGTGGTGATCCAAGTATTGAGGATGTCTTAAAGTATTGTGCGTTTGATCGTAAAGAATTAGATGTTACATTTACATTTGATCATATGTGGTGTAATAACATTGACACAGCAACATCACTAACTGATCTCAAAACAAATGTACAAGAATTAAAAGAGAAACTGGAGTATTGGCAAATATCTTTGATTAAGAAAGCTTGGTATCCATTATATTGGAATAATCATGATTTTAATCGTGTCGTTTCAAATTATGGAAGTCAAAAATATCCGCAACAATCCGCAAAAGCACTAGCGACACTTATGTATGGAATGTGGGGAACCATGTTTATTTATCAAGGTGAAGAAATCGGAATGGAAAACTATCCATTTACGTCAATTGACCAATTTGAAGATGTGCAAGCTAAAGGTCAATATGCAGCAACACCTGCATCACAAAAAGAAGCATTTTTAAAGAAACTCATTATGACATCTCGAGATAATATGCGAACTGCTATGCAGTGGGATGATACAGTAAATGCAGGGTTTTCAGCAGTAAAGACAGATATCTTAGTACATCCAAAGTATAAAGAAATAAATGTTCAACAACAAATGCAAGATCCAAACTCTGTATGGCAATATTATAAAAAAATCATCAAACTTAAGAAATCGAATACAACATTCATCTATGGTGATATTGTTTTTAAAGATGTGATTGATGAACAAGTCATTCAATATGAAAGATTTAATGATACCAACTGCTATCTTATTGTTGTCAATCTAGGTGAACATGATTGTGTAATTGAAATACCAAAAGTAATATCGATTGTACTAACAAATACAAGTGTAACTGCAATTAGCGAAACAACACTTACATTAGCAGCTTATGATTCCTACATTTTAAAAATCAAATAGTAAAATGCACACCTAATAAAAGTAAAAAATACTATAGAAGTATACTACAAATATGTTCATGACATTATGCTTGAGATTCATAGAATACATTTGTACATTACATAATTCATGCTATACTTTTTTTGAAAGTGTAGGGAATAGAATATGGCTGGAAGCAAATTTAAAGAACGTTTGCTTCGTAGTTCCTTATTGAAAATTATTCGATTACTTGTAATCGTTTCTATTATTTTTGCTGTTGGATTTTTGGGAGTGACGATGGCAAAAAATGAATTTAAAGCGGATCATAATTTAGATATGATGCGTGATTTTTTTCAATCGAATTACGATAATGCAAAAGAGTTCTTAACCAATGATGCGCAACAAGAAATATTTAGAGAAATATTAGAAGATGAGACATCACAAATCGTTTTAGAAGGTAAGTTAAATCAATACAATAATAAAAATGATCTTACAGCAAAAGCGATATTGTTTGATTTGCATGGAGAAGTTAAGTATTCAACATATAGTGAACATGAGCTATCAAGAGCTTTATTATCACATAGTATCCTTGTAAGTAATAATGCACGAGGATTAAAAAAGGAAGATGTTTATACTTCTACGTATTTTAAACAATCACGCGGCTTTTCAGATTACATTATGATGAAAGAAATCGCAGATGAACAAGGGCAAACTCTTGGGTTTATGACGTTGTATTTGTCTGGTGAAGACTGGAGTTATTATATGTCATTTTATAACTGTGATGGAGTGATTACGGATAGTAATGATATTGTCATATTTTTTAATGAACCAAAAGTACTGCAAAATGATTACTATTTTTACACAAATAATAAAAGTGTAAAGATTCGTGATGATCGCTATTGGGTAATAAAGAAATACTCGCAAAAATATGATGTGAATTTCTATTCTATGGTATTTAATCCAACAAGTTATGAAATTCCTTTTGCTTTGATGATGGTCGCTATCATAGGAATTTTGTGGTATCGTGCAATTAAAGATATGGCAAATACAATGGCAGATAAGAATTCTAAATCCATTAGTTTGCTTGCTAGTGAGATTGATATTATTAAAGATGAGAATCCTGAACATCGTATTGCAATTTCAACACAAGATGAATTTGAAGCGGTCGCAAACCAAATCAATACATTGCTTGATAGAGTACAAGAATTACATAATGAAAATACACAATTACTGGAACTAAATAATATGGTCGAGATGAAACAACTGACAGCTCAGTTTAATCCCCATTTCTTATATAATACACTAGAGATTTTAAGGAACTTATGGGCAGTGGACAAAGAGCGAGCAGATCACCTGATTTATCAGTTAACACAAGTATTACGATACAGTATCAATAATGCAAAACGCGATGTACAACTTGCAGAGGATATGATTTATATCAATCACTATTTAGAAATACAAAAATTACGTTATGGTGAACGATTTGAATGCAGTATTGATATTGAAGATGATTGCTACACATGTGTGATTCCAAAGTTACTATTACAACCAATGATAGAAAATAGTATCAAGTATGGATATTTAAAAGTAAAGAAACTCAAGATTCAAATTCGAGCATATATGAATGATAATGTGCTATACATTATGATCAAAGATAATGGGCATGGAATGGAACATGATCGAGAACTTGAAATGCAAAAATATATTAAGGGGACACAAGAAGCTGATGAATCTTTTGGATTATATAATGTAGCTAGACGTTTAGAATTGCAATATGCAGGAGTCAGCGGAATTGAACTTGTCAATGAACAGGGAATTGGCTTAGAAGTATGGATAAAAATAGAACAATCAAAATTGGGGTGAAAATGTGGTATATAAAGTATTAGTAGTAGAAGATGAAGAAATTATCAGAAAAGGGTTAATCTACAATACAAACTGGGCAGCATTGGATTGTGTTGTAATTGGTGAAGCAGGAGATGGTGAAGAGGCAATTGAAGCAATCAAAAGTAAAGAACCAGATATTGTGCTTGTGGATGTAAATATGCCTGTAGTGAATGGATTAGACATGTTAAAGGCAACAAAAGATTACTCATATGTGGCAATTGTACTTTCTGGATATGCTGAGTTTAGCTATGCACAAGAAGCAATACGACTTGGAGTCACTCGCTATTTAACCAAACCTGTGCAGGAACAAGAATTGGTTGCAGCGATCAATAGTGCAAAAAAGAAAATTCAAAAAAATCGTTTCGTATCAGAGAATCAAGAAGAACTACAAAAAGTAAAAGAAATGGAAGTTATAGCAATTCCAAAAGCTGCACACAAGGATGAATTGGTAGAAAAAATGCTCAACTATATTGATATGTATTATCAGGACCGTATTCAAATGCGTGATTTAGCAGATGCATTTAATTACAGTGAGGTATTTCTTAATAAACGCTTTAAACATGTAGTAGGGACAACCTTTATTGATTTCTTAAATAAATATCGTGTCCAAGTTTCATTGAAGTATTTAAAGGAGAAACAATACACACTTGAAGAGATTGGTGCATTTGTTGGTATACCTGATCCAAAGTACTTTCGTGTTGTATTTAAGCGCTATGTAGGATATAGTCCACGCGAGTTTATTACAATTTTAGAACAAACAACAGAAACAAGATAGGTGCCCCTTTCTTGTTTTGTTTTTTATCCAATTGTTATTTATTTTGAGTGTAAACGCTTACAAATTGTTGGTAAGATACAAACAGTTAGAAAGTAAGAGGTGGATTTTATGAGTGTTGAGATTTCAATTAGAAACGCTGTAAAAAGATATGGGGAGAATACAATCATTGAGGATTTATCATTAGATGTAAAAAATGGGGAGTTTTTTACCTTACTAGGTCCTTCAGGATGTGGAAAAACGACACTGCTTAGAATGATTGCTGGATTCAATACGATTGAAGGTGGAACGTTTAAATTTAACGATACCTTAATCAATACAATGAATCCAGAAAAAAGAAATATTGGGATGGTATTTCAAAACTATGCCATCTTCCCAAATATGTCTGTAAGAAAAAATGTTGAATTCGGATTGAAACATAAGAAGAATTTGAAAGTGGACATCAAAGAAGAAACAAATAAATTCTTAAAATTAGTAAAAGTTGATGGATATGCAGATCGAATGCCAGATCGTTTATCGGGTGGACAACAACAACGTGTTGCACTTGCTAGAGCTTTAGTTATTAAGCCAGATGTATTGTTGATGGATGAGCCATTATCAAATCTAGATGCAAAACTTCGTGTAGAAATGCGTACAGTAATTAAGGAGATTCAAAGAGAAGTTGGGATTACAACGATTTATGTAACGCATGATCAAGAAGAAGCGATGGCGGTATCTGATCGAATTGCAGTAATGAAAGATGGAGTGATTCGTCACTGTTCGACACCGCAAAAGATTTATCAAAGACCTGCAGATGTATTTGTTGCTACATTTATTGGAAAATCGAATTTACTACAAGCTAAAGTAGTTAAAGAAAATGATACACAATATGTAGAATTTCTAAATGGATATAAAGTTGTATTCAATGATATGAAAGATGCAAACCATGAGGAAAAGGTTACAATTTCTGCTAGACCAGAGGAGTTAACTGTACACAAAGAAGTGCAAAAAGATGGAATCAAAGGAATTGTAAAAGATAGTGTATTCCTTGGGTTGAATACACATTACTTCGTTGACCTTGAAACAAATGAAGAAATTGAAATTATTCAAGAATCAGAAATTGGAGAAATTATTCAACCAGGTAGTGAAATTACATTAACAATCAATACCAAAAAAGCGAATGTATTTAGCGAAGATGGAAGCAGTCTCATGCATGGTGTAGATAACATCACTACAAAAGAACAGGCGGATAAAGCGCTATGACAAATACAAAGAAACGAGATATATGGACGTATGTGTCCATTGGACTAGCCGCTTTATTTATTTTATTTCTAGTATTTCCATTAGGTAAATTATTAAAAGAAGCAGTATATACAAATGGGGAGTTCTCACTAGATGCATTTGTGAAGTTCTTTCAAACACCGTACTATTACACGTCGATATTCAATAGTACGAAAGTTGCATTAACTGTAACTGCACTAAGTTTACTATTGGGGATTCCATTCTCCTATTTCTATACCTTCTTTAAAATGAGAGGGAAGAAAATACTCTTTGTGCTTGTCTTATTATCGACAATGTCTGCGCCATTTATCGGAGCCTATGCATGGGTATTATTGATGGGAAATTCGGGATTAATTACAGAATTTCTAGCAAAAATAGGAATTACGGATTTCTCAATATATGGATTTGGTGGAATCGTATTTGTACAATCGATGAAGCTTTTCCCATTAGTTGTTATCTATATGAATGGAGCATTTAAAGATATTGATAACAGTTTACTTGAAGCAGCAGAAAGTATGAATTGTACAGGACTAAAAAAATTCAAAGAAGTTATTATGTCATTGACTATGCCAACCATTTTAGCTGCTGCATTACTTGTATTTATGCGTTCATTTGCTGATTTTGGAACACCGGTTTTAATTGGACGTGGGTATTCAACATTCCCAGTATTGATTTACCAACAATTCTTAGGTGAGAATGGTACGGATTATCACTTTGCATCAGCAATTAGCGTTATTGCAATCTTAGTTACTGGATTAATCTTTATTATTCAAAAATACGCGACAAACAAATTTAAATTTACAATTAATGCAATGCATCCAGTGCATCCAAAGAAAGCAAAACGTTTTCAAAATATGTTTATGCATGGATTCAACTATATGTTAGTTGCATTAGCGATGTTGCCACAATTTTATGTCATTAACATGTCATTTAGAAATTATCGAAATTCCATCTTACAACCAGGATATTCACTAGTGAATTACCAAAAAGCGATGGAAAAAGATTTATTTAGATCACTTGGTAATACATTACTGATTAGTGTAGTTACATTAACTGTTGTAATTATTATTGCTGTTCTTATTGCATACTTGGTAGTAAGACGTAAAAATGCATTTAACAATGCAATAGATGTTGTTTCCATGTTGCCATATGTAATGCCAGGAGGAGTTATTGGTATTGCAATGATTATTGCCTTTAGTGGAAAACCATTCTACTTAACAGGAACAATTGCGATTATGGTTATTGCTTTGGTGATTCGACGAATGCCATTTACCAGTCGATCCGCAACTGCCGCTATGATGAAAATACCTGAGAGTATTGAAGAAGCTGGAATTAGTTTAGGAGCTTCAAAATTACAGACATTCGTTAAAGTTACCATACCAATGATGTCGAGTGGAATTATTGCTGGTGCGGTATTGAGTTGGGTATCTATTATTACTGAGATGTCATCAGGAGTTATGTTATACAACAATAAAACGATTACATTAACATTAAGTGCATATGCTGCCATTAACAATGGTACATATGGAGTTGCAGCGGTGTTTGCGACAATAACGACAATCTTTACAATTATTAGTTTAGTGATTTATTTGAAATTTGCCAAAACCGAAGATGTTTCGGTCTAAAAGGAGGACATTATGAAAAAATTAAAAGGATTATTTTTAGTAGCAATGCTGTTATTAGCAGCATGCTCAGGAAGTGGAGGAGATGGTGATTCAAGTGATAAATCAGATGAAGCAAAACGTCCAGAATGGGCGCGTCCAGTTGATGAAATAACTGGAACAATCACGGTTTACACGACAATGGAAGAAACACAACAAGAAGCATTAAAAGAAATTTGGAATGATATTTATCCAAATTCAAAAATTGAAATTCAAACAGATTCATTAGGAACACTTGCAACTCGTATTCGTAGTGATGAAAAAAATGATGCAGATGTAATCGTAGGGGGATTGTTCCAAGCAGATGGTGATACATACCACGATATCTTAGAAAAATATACATCTCCATTAGATGAAGAACAAGGGGACTATGTTGATCCAAATGGATACTACACATACTATGATGTACAAGTAATGAGTTTGGTTGTAAACCCTAAACTTGCAGAAGACTTAGGTGTGGAAATTAAAGGATACAAAGATTTATTAGATAAAAAATTAAAAGGAAAAATTATTCTTGCAGCACCAGATGCAACTTCATCAGGATGGCGTCAAGTACAAACGATGTTAGCTGTTATGGGTGATGAGTTTGATGATGGCAAAGCTTGGGAATACATTGAACAATTAATGCCACAAGCATTCAGTACAACATCATCAAAAGATGTGTACAATTTAGTAACAAATGGTGAATATGTAGTTGGATTATCATACGAATCAACAGTAGATGCATTAATTCGTGATGGTGCACCAATCGAAAATGTATACATGGTAGAAGGAAACACAGCAATGGCTACAGCTGGAGCAATTGTAAAAGATGCACCAAATAAAGATGCAGCTGAAGCAATGATGGATTTATTAGCATCACGTGAATTCCAAGATATCCGTGCGGAAAGATCATCAGGTAGAGGAACAAACGTTAACAGTAAATTAGTTGATTTACCAGAAGAAAAAGAATTGAACTTAACAAAATTAGACTTCGATTACCTTATTGAAAATAAAGCAAAAATCATGGATCGTTGGAACACACTTTGGAATGAAACACACTAGTTAAAAATTAACATATGAGGTGATGTAAAAAACTAGGGGTATACAATCTCTAGTTTTTCTTTCATCATCTATCAAGGAGAAAAGAAATGAATAAATTAATTGATCACACATTACTAAAGGCAAATGCAACAAAAGAACAAATACTAACATTATGCAAAGAAGCAAAAGAATATGACTTTGCAAGTGTTTGTGTCAATTCCTATTGGGTGCCTACGTGTAAAGAAGCACTAGCCAATTCTAATGTAAAAGTATGTACTGTTGTGGGATTTCCGTTAGGCGCAATGAGTAGTGCAGCAAAAGCAGAAGAAACAAAAATTGCCATTGAACAAGGAGCGCAAGAAATTGATATGGTATTAAATATCGGTGAATTGATTGCAGGTAATGATGAAGTAGTACGTAAAGATATCGCAGCAGTAGTCGATGCAGCAGATGGTCACATCGTAAAGGTTATATTTGAAACATGTTTATTAACAGATGAGCAAATTGTAAAAGCATGTCAGTTATGTGTAGAAGCAAAAGCAGGATATGTAAAAACAAGTACTGGATTTAATAGTGCAGGTGCAAATCCTCGAGTTGTTAAACTTATGAAAGATACAGTAAAAAATCAAGCGTTGGTGAAAGCAGCTGGAGGGGTTCGCTCAATTGATGATTTACAGGAAATGGTAAAAGCAGGAGCAAGTCGTATTGGAACAAGTTCTGGAGTTGCCTTAATGAAAGGTGCAAATACAGATCCAAGTTCTTACTAAAAAGAAAGTTAATCTGGGGAGGAAAATAAGATGAATGAAATGGAAATGCAAAAGGTACAGTTATTAGCAGATAAAACACGACTTGATGTTCTAAGGATGTTAAAACATATTGGATATGGACATGTTGGAGGCTCATTATCCATTGTTGAAGTGTTAGCTGTACTTTATGGAAAACAAATGCACTATGATCCAAAAAATCCAAATTGGTCTGAGCGTGATATGTTTGTTTTATCGAAAGGACATTCGGGACCAGGATTATATAGTGTACTAGCAAATAGTGGTTTCTTTGATAGAGAAGAGTTATTAACACTTAATGCAGGAGGAACAAATCTACCTTCGCATCCTGACCGCTTGAAAGTTGTTGGAGTTGATATGACGACGGGTTCTTTAGGACAAGGTATTTCTGCTGCGGCTGGAATGGCAACAGGTTTAGCCATGCGTAAGAAAGATCAATATGTATATGCAATTGTAGGTGATGGTGAATTGAATGAAGGGCAAGTGTGGGAAGCTTTTCAATATATTGCACATCATGCATTGCATAATTTAATTGTATTTATTGATGCAAATAAAAAACAATTGGATGGAACTACAGATGAAGTAATCAAACAATTTGATATTGCCAAGAAAATGGAAGCTTTTGGATTTTATACACAAACGGTTAAAGGTAGTGATATGGAAGCAATTGACCAAGCAATTGAAAAAGCAAAAGCATATGAAGGTAAAGCATTATGTATTGTACTTGATGGAATTAAAGGGGCAGGCGTTCCATATTTCGAGACATTAAAAGCAAATCATTCCGTTAAGTTTACAAATGATGAAATTAATCAAGCAACAGATGATGCAATTGCTAAACTAGAAGCAAAAATAGGGGGAGCAAACTAATGTTTACACTGGATAGAGAAAATAAAAAACCACGACGTGATTTACGCATGGCAGTGGTAGAAACATTAATTGATGTTATGGATACAAATCCAAATGTAGTTGCATTAGAAGCGGATTTAGGTGATGCAAGTGGATTCAATAAAATCAAAGCTATCCATCCAGAACGTTTTATCAATGTGGGGATTGCTGAAGCAAACATGGTTGGCGTAGCTGCTGGACTAAGTCTTATTGATTATGTACCTTTTATTCATTCATTTGGACCATTTGCTTCACGACGTGTATTTGATCAATTGTTTCTTTCTGGAGGGTATGCAGATACAACAATTAATGTATATGGTTCCGATCCCGGATTTAATGCAGGACCAAATGGAGGAACACATACGACATTTGAAGATGTAGCACTTATTAAGATGATTCCAAATTCGATTATTTGTGATGCAGCGGATGATGTACAAATGGAATGGATAGTTCGTGAATTAGCAAAGTTAAAAGGTGTACACTATATCCGTGGAAATAGAAAAGCGGTAAGAAATGTATATGCGCAAGGGTCTACATTTAATTTAGGAAAAGGAAATGTTGTAAAAGAAGGAAGTGATGTCTTATTAATTACTGCTGGACAAATCCTTTCAGATGCACTTGATGCAGCAGAATCACTTCAAGAACAAGGGATTTCTGTAGAAGTAATTGATATGTTTACAATCAAACCATTTGATACAGATCTCGTATTAGAAAAAGTAAAAAATAAAAAAGTGATTGTTACATTCGAAAATCATTCAATCTATGGTGGAATAGGAAGTACAGTTGCAGAAATTCTAGCTGAAAATACAGTGAATGTACCACTCTATCGAATGGGAGTAGATGAACGCTTTGGACAAGTTGGCAGCCAAGAGTATCTACAAAAAGAATTCAACTTAACTGCAAGTGATGTAATTGATACAATAAAACGTGCATTAAGTTTATAAAAAGATGAGAAAAATATATCCATTTGTAGTATGATAATATAGGTCATGCCTCCGTAGTTAAATGGATATAACCCGCCCCTCCTAAGGGTGAATTGTGAGTTCGATTCTCGCCGGGGGTGCCAGTAAACAACGCTGTAAGCCTTTATTCGTAAGGGTTTGCAGCTTTTTTGATTTTTGGAACAGAGAAGCTGACTCACAATTAATAACGGATAAATCTGTCCCCTATTCTGTAATGCTTCGTTCATATTTGCTAATTAGATTCGAACACTTTCCCACATTCTTGCTAAGAAAAATGCTTATTTGCTAATCCCAGAATTTTGGTTAATCAGAGCTGCCAACGTGGTTGCCAGTTCGGGGGACTTCTGAAGCTGCTCAATCAGGGCATTGATATCCAGTGCTGGAGCCTGTGTTTTTTTTCCGGTGGATGCACATTTCTCAAATCAGGATTAGAATAGAAAGCGGTTTCAAATTTTAGAGCATTCACTTTTCTATCTTCATCCAAGATATGAGCGTAGACTTTGGTAACCATATCAATCTCAGCATGTCCGGTATCGCCCTGAGTGGCTTTCAGGTCGCCGTGGTTGAGCTTTAACTTGTAAGTGGTACTAGAATGTCTAAGCGAGTGAAAAACCACGTTAGGAAGCCCTGCACGTTCTTTGAGCTCTGCAAATGCTTTGTGAATCAACCGTTCATCACACGGGCGCCCATTCGGCAACGCAATCACAAGATTATAATCCTGATACTCTTCACCTAAGAATCCTCTTAGCTCATCCTGTACCGATTTCCATTCTCGCATGATGTAGGCAACTGTTTTAGGCAGCCATATTTTCCGGATGCTAGAAGTTGTCTTTGGCTTTTTCAAAATTACCCGTGTGCTTGTATTTGGCATAAGCGGTGTAAAAATGTGGTAGATATCCTGCTCACCAATCATTTCAATTGCACGCTTTGAGCAACGAGTGAGCTCCTTATCGATATAGATATAAGCATTATCGTCAGCAATATCTTCATCTGAAACATGAACATTATCCCACGTCAAACCCAGACATTCACCCATTCGCAAGGAACAAGCAAAGGCCAGGTTCATTGCAATATAGAGTTTCCCGTCACGGCATTCATCCAAAGCAACCCGAATCGTGTTTGCATCCCATATATCACGTTTTTATATTCAACCTTTGCTAGAATTGTGTGTTCAAACGGATTCTTACCAATCATTTCCCAACGCACTGCCTGATGAAAGGCGCAGCGTAAAAGTTTGTTGATTTGTGAAATGGTTGAATTGGTGACATACTGAGTTTTTGCTTTTCTTTTCATGGCTTCTTTATGGGTATGCCATGTTTCCCATTTTTGTTTTGTTTCGCCTTTTTCATCCACATAGTTATACACCAGTGAATACGATTTTTTTCTTTTTATAATTGAGGCCATACGTCTTTCTTCCTTTCGTGACTATAGATTTTGTTTATCTAGCCAATCATCAAATGATTTTTTTGAAATTCGTATGGCAGTACCGATGCGTACTGTTTTGAAATGCCCCTCCTTGACCAAGGTATAAGCGGACGTTCTGCCGATATTCAAAATTTCAGCAATATCCTCTACTTTATATGTTCTGGAGTTTGAGGCACAATTAGCATTTACGCATTGCAATGTGCTGTCCATAATGTCCTCCTTTCGGACACAGAGCAGTGCGTGTAAAATAACTTCCATTTATACTTTACCGCGTCTCTACTCAAATGTCTGCTAAAAAAGTAATCGAATTATCCATAAGCATAAAACGGACAGCTACTGGCATACCTAAAGGTATTTCCTTTGGGCACAGCTCCACGGGAATTTCACCCCTCCGGCGGTCTGATACATTTCAGATTCAGCCGCCATAAACCCATACTTTGTGTAGAGAAAAACGAAAGCCACTACCGTCTAAAGTGCGGTTCTGTGCTTACAAATCTGAATTATAGGTGTATTTTTCGACTCAAGCTATTTTCTTATTAAATCGTTTTGTCGGTAATACCATCCACATAAGAACTGCGAATAGTGCAATCCCTATCAATATATAATCACTTTCCTTGACGGCTTTCGCTAGCCAGTATGACGGAAGCACCGAAAAAATACACTGCGCTTTTTCGTTTATGAAAAAAGGTGCTAAAGCTCCAAGCGTAAACAGCATTGTAAACTTGCCCACCGCCATTCCCTCAACTTTATTTGCGGAAAACGCTACAATTAGCAAAGCTGAGCAAACACCTTGCACCGTGCTTACGATTGCCAATCCAATTAACATTGCCGTATTCATGCTTACATGGTGGAAAAGTGCAAACACAATGACACTCATAACCATTGAGATAATTCCTGTTAGACCAAACCGCGATAATAAATATCCTGTTTTCCCCAATGGCGTTACTGCCAAATAGGATATTAGCCGTTCATCAGCTTCCTCTAAAACCACCATTGCGATAACAAAATTATACATTGACGGTGTGAGCATAACTAAAAATAAATCCAGTAATCCGTAGTATGGTGATATGATGTGTTCTATAGCCAGATAGTTAATAAGCTGCATTTCGACTAAGGGAATACCAAACCGAAACAGTAGTCCCACCAAAACCGGCACAAATGCAATAACCAAGAGCATAGGGTCTTTTTTCATCTGCCGGAGCATTTGGGAATAACTCAGTAAAATTGCTTTCATAGCTTTACACCCCCAAGCCTTTTCCACATTTTCTCTGTTGAACCATAAGCAAGAACAAGTAAGAGCGTAAATACAAGTGCAAGGATAGCTATATCATAACCGGCACCGTGCGTACTCCCTGTAATTAAGGCCATGCTACTACTCAGCGGATAAAATCGCAAAATATCTGCCGGATAAAATAGATAAATAAGCGGCGGCACAAAGCATATAATTTCTACAGGTACGGTTGCCATCAGATACCCATTCAAGCTACTTATTCTCGTGGCTACAATCAGTCCCAACAGTGTAAAAATGCCCGAAGTTAAGGCGACAGAAAGCAAGAGCATTGGGATATTATTGCTATCCGCCACTACTGCCAGCACCAAAGAAACCAACACGGATATAACGGCGAGTGAAAGCACTTTAGATAAAATATATTCTATTGTCGTTACAGGGGATACAGCCAGTGCGTTTAATACCCGCTCACTCTTTTCCAATAGCACAATCGCACCCATAAAGAACAGCCCAAGAGCCGCCGGGTCGGAATATATCATCACACTTGCAGCCTTTTCTCGCCATGCTTCGGGAAAAAACAATAGCAACATAATATAGACGACTGAAAAAGTCACATAAAGAAAGTAGAAGCCATACTTTATTTGAAATCGCATATCCCCAAGCAGGAGCTTTATAAACCTCATTTTAGCGTCCTCCCGGTAATTTCAATGAAAATGTCATTCAACGTAGGTTCGCTGCTGTGAATAGACTGTATGCGATTGCTTTTCAGCAATTCTATCAATCTATTGTCCGCCGATGTCTGTGCCAATGGACATTCGGCGGTATGCTCTGTACCATCATGGAATGTGTACTTTACGGTTGCCGCCCCTTTCCGCATTATCAAATTGTGGGGTGTATCCAAGGCTTTAACGTGACCGTCAACTATGAAGGCAACCCGATCACAAAGCTCGGTAGCATCCTGCATATTGTGCGTTGTGAGCAGAATGGTCTTTCCGTGTTTCTTTTCGTCCAATATCAAATCTTTCATTATGCGACTGTTAGTAGGGTCAAGGCCGCTTGTCGGTTCGTCAAGGAATAAAATATCGGGGTCATGTAATAGGGCTTTAATAAAATTTAGCCTTGATCGCATTCCTTTGGAGTAGTCCGACACCTTTTTATCACCGTCGTTTTGAAGCCTCACGCGCTCTAAGAGGGTATCAATGTTTCGGGGCGGCTTTGTATATAGAGAGGCAAAGAATTGTAGGTTTTGGCGTGCGGTCAATTTTTCATATAAGGTCGAATATTCAAAATCAACACCAATGCTTTCATAGAAAGATTGCTTATGCGTTTTGCATTCAACGCCATTAAGTATTGCGCTTCCGTTATAAGTTGTTATTAAGCCGGTCAATATTTTTTGGAGCGTTGTTTTGCCTGCCCCGGACGGGCCGAGGAATCCGAATATTTCGCCCTTTGCTACATGAAAACTCATGTTTTCGATAAATGGTTTATTTGTATAGCTGAAGTCTAGCTTTTCAACAGTTATCATAAATACCTCCCGTATTGACTGAATAAGTCTTTTTGGTCAAATAAAAAGCAAATTTTTTACTTTCCCTGTATTAGCTGTATAACAAGCCCCTTAATTGTCAGCTTTAATGCTTCATCAAAATATTTCTCGCCCACTCCACGCTTGTATACCATAGCGATAAAAAGATTTCGCAATGCCGTTGAAAGTGCATCAATATTATCATTGCCCGGCAAAGAAAGTATGTTCATCACATCTTTAACAAGATCGCTATCGTGCCCAAAATGCTTCTGCATAATTTCTTGTGGTAGCTTGCGATACAACAATTCTATTTCGCCAGTTGTCAAGAGCTTTAGAACACCGGAATCGTCTACGGACTTATAATACCGATAAAGAATGTTGGTCAATCCATCAACTGACACTTTTCCTTGAAGTCCACGCATTTCATCCAAAAGCTGTTTTTCAAGCATATCGTGCTGGTCTTGCAATACTTCAAACAATAGCAATTCTTTTGTCTTGTAGAATAGGTAAAAAGTGCCTTTCGGTATTTTTACACGGTCAATTAAATCATCAACAGTTGTACGCTTCACGCCGTAATTCAGCAGACAATATGTCGCCTCTTCTTTAAGCCTCTTTTTGATATAGGAACGTTCATCATCAGAATATGTTTTTGGCATATATGCACCTCTTTTTGACTAAGTTATTCTTCATAGTCAAAATAGCACTTTTCCATTATTTTGTCAATATATTTGCTGAAAAACGAGCAGATTCGTTTGCAAGGTTTTTCATGGGTCAATGAATATTGCTTGTGCATTTGAAAACGAAAATGACGAATACACTTTTGCTTAGTCATTTGAAACTGTCCAAACATCATGCATATCGTCATTTTTTGCATTATAAAAAAACTTATATCCTTAACCTCTTTAGGTTCTAGTTAAAATTATACATACTCATATAATTTGTTTGTTTTTTCTCGACATGAGTCTTCGCCATCGATAGCATTACTAGATTTGCTAACTGAACTCTCACTCTAATTGTATCTAAGTTTCGCAAATAATGATGCTCAAATCCATAATCACAATCCAACCTTGCATTATACCTTTCAACTGCGGTACGCCCTTTATAGAGTCTTTTAAACTTCTTTGATCCTCTTGCTACTTCGTTGAATATACGCTCATCATCTTTTAGATATAGTCGATATACTTTTCCATTATGCTCATATCTCATGGCTTTTCTTGTTTTGTCATAGCCTAAGTATTTCATAGAATCCGCTTTACCTGTTTCAGGATTTGCGTAATATATATCACCATTTTCATAGTAGTATATGTTCGTATCTTTGTATTGTGTTCCATCTTCATCTTTTCGCATTTTCCTTGCATCAACGATAGGTCTAATCCCTAACCCTCTTGCTTGATTGAATAATTCCTTTCCATCATATCCTTTATCAAGCATTAGATATTTAGGCTTGTGACTTAACTCTTCTACCATTTCCTTCATTACCATACGTTCACTGATATTGGCTTTATCAATATGTACGTTAATTGGGAGTCCAGTTAATACATCCACAATTACGTGCGCTCTAAACCCAAAGAAACTATGTTTTTTAATCTTTTCTTTTCCATTTTTATCTGTAATGAAATTTTCTTTAATAGATACCGATGCATCATTCTCGCTACGGCGCTCTCCATCTGCATGTTCATTTACTCGATTCGCATAACTCTGAATATATTTTCCATCTCCTGCTAACTTTTCTCCAAATCCTTCCACATTCTCATAAAAATACTCTACCAGATTCTTTTGAATAGAATCTAGTTCCTCTTGATAATTTTCCAACCTTTGGTAGAATCGCGTAAAGACTGCTTCTCCAGGAACTTTCTTTTTAATCCCATCAATATAATCAATATCTCTTAACCAACATATCTTTCGCAAATCTCTATTTCGGTTTAATTCTCTTATAAATGAAGCAGTAGAATTATGTCCTAATACAATTTTTGCGAGAGCTAGATTCAATATCACTTCATTTGGATAATCATTTCTTCCTTTTCCACGCTCACGATTCGGAGCAGTTACCAATGTAGAAACATCTAGTCCCTTGAAACAATATTCTAAACGCAAAAAATCATCACTTACTTCAAGATCTAAACACTCAAAGATATCCATTTGAGTATGTTGCCTTCGGAATTTCTTCAAAAGTGATTTTTCTTCAGGAATTAGTAACGATTTTGGTTGTTCTTGTGGTACAATTGTTTGCATAAGAGGTCTCCTGTATTATGTATTGTTTGGTACTTATATTTTACCATGGATTGGCCTCTTATGCCTTTAAATAAAGGGTTTTTGAACCTTTTTTCAATTTGATACGTAAAAACGATGGATTTCACTCATTTCAGAGATAATCCATCGTTTTCTTTGTGGTTTTGGTGCGAAACGAATTTCTCACGTCTCATTTCAACCTGTATTCATCGTGATTATTTAACTAACGAATTGACTCTTTGTGAATGTTAATCTAGAAGAATTAACTATAATCAAACAATATTCTCTCCAAGTATTATTTTTGGCATCGTAGTTAAACATCTTGTCCATCTTTTGTAAAACTGTTCTATTCCTAATTTTGAAACTCTTGCGTGAGTTTCTTCATCCTCAACAACCCAGTATAGTACATAGGTCACTTTACCTACATATCGTGTTAAAGGGATGGGATTTTCGCCAGCTTTTACAGCATTAAAGTCTTTTTGCCTGTGAGTACGCTTTATGTACTTTACCTCGATAACACCTTTTTGTTGCAAATAAAATTGCGCAACCTCTTTCATAAGTTGTTCGATTTCATCTTGTTTGTTGATTTTTGCTTCATATATGCATATCTCATTAAACATATTTGCTCTCCCTTTAGAAAATAATCATTACATATATTATAAAGCGCAGTAGATCTTATAGCAACATGGAGCATATTGCACATTATGTCATTAAAGAGTTTCATACAGCAATCTCTGATTTTGTTAGAAATTTTAGGTTATACTTTACTTTTAGTTGCAAAATTCAACAACAATGCCTGCAGGATCTGTAATTCTAAAGTTAGTTGGCATGGGCCCTTTGTCGTGAATTGGACCAGGTTGATATCCAAGTTCCATTGCTTTCTGATGTAAGGTAGATAAGCTGCCTTCATAAGCAAATGCGATTACCATACCTTCACCAATAAAAACAGATCCATTTTTAAACTGAATGAGTTCAATCATGGTTTCACCATTTTGATTTGCAAGAAAAACGGTTTCTCCTACTGGTGGATGAATTGTAAACTGTACAGATAAACCAACAAGTTTTGTATAGAATGTTATAGATTCCTCTATATCAGGGACAAGAAATGTAATGTGTTTTAGTTTCATAATTACCTCCATGGTTGTTGTGATGATTGCAATGTAGATGTTGTGCTTTGTACATCAGAAATAGGAATAATAGATGTTTTGTATACATCTTTCAAAATAAATTGGCTTACAAAAGCACTAAGTGTATATGCAACAGGAAATGCTAACCAAACGAATTCGACTTGTCCGCTTAAGGATAAGAAATACACAAGTGGTACAATCAATATGTCGTTGTTGATAAAACGACCAGTCATGAATATATGATGCGCTACTTGAATAAATCAAGTCGCGATCAAGGAAGAACACCCATGCAGTGGAATACAGAGATACATGCAGGATTTTCAACCGCAGAACCATGGTTGAAAGTAAATGATAATTATTCACAAATCAATGCAGAAAATCAAATGCAGGATGAAAACTCCATTTTCAATTACTATCGAAAACTAATTCAATTTCTAAAAGAAAGTGATATAATTGCATATGGCTCATATGTAGAATACTGTGCAGATCATCCAAGTATTTACGTATATGAACGTGCATATAAAAATGAGAAAATCTTTGTGCTATGTAATTTCAGTGCAAATGAAATTACATATGATCCATCTTTATTCCCAAAAGAGAAACATACGATTTTAGCAAACTACAAAGATCAAAAAGGTGGTATCCTTCGTGCATATGAAGCAATTGTATGGAAAGCATAGAGAAAGGGCAAGACGAGTTTTGATAACTTGTTTTGCCTTTTTGCAACTCATAATATTTGAATTTATTGATTTTTTCTAGCATGAATGAGATTTATGAACATATCTACAGCTTCAGGTGTTTGATGGTTAAAAAATAAACTTTCATTGGTATCGAGTGTACTGATTGTATGCATATCATCATCGGATAGGACAAAATCAAAAATATCAATATTTTCTTTCATTCGTTCTTTATGTACTGATTTTGCTAAAGTCACGACGTTTCTTTGAATTAACCAACGTAAGATGACTTGGGCAATACTTTTTCCATATTTCTTTGCGATTGTTTCTAAAGTTTCGTTTGTAAATATATCATTTTTTCCTTCACCAAAAGGTGCCCAAGCTTCTATTTGCACATTGTTTTTTATCATGTTGGATTGTGCGTCGACTTGTTGGTGAAAAGGATTTACCTCAACTTGATTCACTTGTGGTATCACCTGATTAAAAGCACAAATATCGGAAAGTCGATCTGGATAAAAGTTACTAACTCCAATTGCTCGGACCTTTTTCTGTGCATATAAATCCTCTAACGCACGATACGATCCATAATAATCACTAAAAGGTTGATGTAATAAGATAAGATCAATATAATCAATCTTTAGTTTCTTCATTGACTCATGAACGGATGCGATTGTCCTTTCATATCCGTAATTATCAATCCAGACTTTTGTAGTGATGAATAATTCTTCTCTTGGAATACCACATTCTTGAATTGCTTGTCCAACTTCTTCTTCGTTGAAGTACGCTTGTGCTGTATCAATTGAGCGATATCCAACTTGAATTGCATCTAGTACAGCTTGTTTTGTTTCTTCTTTAGGAATCTGAAATACTCCAAAACCTAATATTGGCATTTTCACACCATTGTTTAATTCTACATAGTTCATCTTATACCTCCTTGACGATTATCGTTTGATTCGATATATTTACTATATATTCCGGTAGTTACAACCGGTCAAGAAGGAAATGAGGGAAATATATGTACACAATGAAAGAAACTTGTCAAAAGGTTGGTATGACTTATGAAGCATTAAAATTCTATTCAATCAGGGTTTAGTACCAAATGTAAAAAGAAATGAGAATAATCATAGAGTATTTGATGATAAAGATGTTGCCTGGATATCAAATCTATCATGCTTGAAGGAATGTGGAATGACCATTCAGGAAATGAAAGAGTATGTGGAGTTATGTCTTGAAGGTGAGAAATCAATTCCAGTACGAAAAGTAATTTTGGATGATAAACGAAGAGAATTAATGCAGAAGTTAGAAGCAATTGAAGAAAATATTGCATTTATTGATACAAAACAAAAGTTTTATGATGATGTACTTGATGGAAAGATTGAATATGTAAGCAACTTAAAAAAATAGAAAAGTTGCTTTTTCTTTTTGATTTTGCTTGACCGGTTGTTGCAACCGGGTGCTAGAGTGAGTGTAGAAAAGGAGATTCAAATGGAATATTTTACAATTGGAAATTCAAATAAAGAAATATCAAAATTATGTTTAGGTTGCATGACTTTTGGTGATGTTGAAAGTGGATTTCATAGTTGGACATTAAACTATGAAGACTCTAAGGACATGATAAAACATGCATTGGATTTAGGAATCAATTTCTTTGATACTGCAAATGTATATTCAAAAGGAACAAGTGAAGTATACTTGGGAAAAGCATTAAAAGAACTGAATGTTGATAGAAAAAAGGTGTTTATTGCTACTAAAGTGTATTTTAATGATGGAAAACTCTCAAAAGAAGCAATCCTTCGAGAAGTTGATTTATCCTTAAAAAGACTTGAGATGGAATATCTTGATTTATATATCATTCATCGTTTTGATAAGGATACACCTATGGAAGAAACGATGGAAGCTTTAAATGAATTAGTTACATCAGGAAAAGTGAGACATATAGGAGCAAGTGCAATGTATGGATATCAATTCCATAATATGCAAGAAATTGCAGAAAAGAATGGATGGGCAAAATTTGAAACGATGCAAAATCATTACAATATGATTTATCGTGAGGATGAGCGAGAACTTATTCCTGTGTGTAAGCAGTACGGGACTTTGTTGACTCCATATAGTCCATTAGCAGCAGGACGTTTAGCACGTAGTGAATGGCATACAAACACATTACGAAGTAAAACAGATGAAACTGCAGTAGGTAAATATGATGCATTTGAAGAAGCTGATAAAAAGATTGTTCAAAGAGTTATTGAATTATCAAAAACGCATCATTGTACAATGACACAGATTTCATTAGCTTACTTATATGCAAAAGGTGTATCTGCACCAATCATTGGAGCAAGTAAGGAAAAATATATAGATGATGCCGTAGGTGTCTTTGATGTTAAATTAACTCCTGAAGAGATTGCATACTTAGATGAATTGTATGTGCCTCATAATGTAGTAGGTGCGCTATAAAATATTCGTAAACACATGATTCTGTGATATATTAAATGTATGAATAACAAGAAGCAATTAGATGTATTCCAAACTGCGAAATACAGATTTTATTTTGTTGTAGGTATACTATGCATAGTGAATACCATTTTGTCGTTTAACTTATTTACCATTTTATTGGGACTGGGTGGTATCGCCTTAGTATTGTATGCATATACCTGCTTACACAAACAAAAAAATATACTTAAAGATTTACCAAAGCCATTTCAATACATATGTCGAATGGTTGTTGTATGTTTTATGGTAAGTTTTCTATGTATTGAATCACTTGTAATCTATCAAGGAATGCAAACAGATGATATAAAAACGGATTATATTGTCGTACTAGGAGCAGCGATTAAGAACGATCAACCAAGTACTGCACTTCGCTATCGTCTAGATGAAGCTTATGAGCAATATAAAAAGAATCCAAGTGCGAAGATTATTTGCAGTGGTGGTAAGGCAAAAAAAGATGCATATAGTGAAGCAAAAGTAATGCAAATGTATCTAGTGAAACAAGGTGTTCCAAAAAGTAGCATTTTGCTTGAAGAGAAATCTAAGAATACTTCACAAAACTTACAATACTCGTATAATCTAGTTCATGATGCGAATGCAACATTTCTAATTGTGACAAACAATTTCCATGCATATCGAGCAAGTATTCTTGCTAGTAAAATTGGAATGCATGCGTATAGTGCACCATCGCAAAAACTCATAAACGGTTTTACTGCCAATTATATACGAGAATATTTCTCCGTCATAAAATCGGTTATATTAGATTAAAAAACCAAAACCCTTGAAATTGGGTTTTGGTTTTTATGTTATACGATACGGTTTGTTGTTTCTGCGTCGTAAAAGTGGATTTTACTTAAGTCAAATGAGATTTTAATATCGCTATGTGCTTTAATTCCTAAGCGAGTAGCTACTTTAGCAATTACGTTTTCTCCATTAATGAGACCATGTAAAATACTTTCGTGTCCAAGTAACTCACTGATATCCACGTGGAAATCAAATTGTGTACTTGGATATGTATCTGCTACGATATTATCACAGTAAATGTCTTCTGGACGAACACCCATAATAACTTCTTTACCGTTGTATGGTTCTAAGTCTTTGACCATACTGTCGAGAACTTCTATTTTGTGATCACCGAAGGTAAAGTGTCTGTCTTCATAAGTTCCGGTTAAGAAGTTAGTTGCTGGTGCTCCAATAAATCCTGCGACAAATATATTAGCAGGGTTACTATAAATTTCTTTAGGCGTTCCAATTTGTTGAATGTATCCATCTTTCATTACAACAATACGAGTTGCCATTGTCATGGCTTCTGTTTGGTCGTGGGTAACATAGACTGTGGTTGCATCTACGCGTTCGTGTAGTTTAATAATTTCTGAACGCATTTGCACACGTAATTTTGCATCTAAGTTACTTAAAGGTTCATCCATTAAGAATACTTTTGGATTTCGAACAATTGCACGACCTAGAGCGACACGTTGTCGTTGTCCACCTGAAAGTGCTTTTGGTTTACGATTCAAGTACTCTGTTAAACCAAGAATTTCTGCTGCATGATTTACTCTTTTTTTGATTTCTTCTTTGTCCATTTTTTGAAGTTTTAAGGCGAATGACATATTGTCAAACACACTCATGTGTGGATATAGTGCATACGATTGGAATACCATTGCAATGTCGCGATCCTTTGGTTCAACGTTATTCACCAACTTTTCATCAATGTATAAATTACCTGATGTAATCTCTTCAAGTCCTGCAATCATTCGAATCGTTGTACTTTTTCCACATCCTGAAGGTCCAACGAATACGATGAACTCATTGTCTTCAATTTCTAAATTAAAATCGAATACTGCTTGTACGTTATTATCATAAATTTTATTAATATTTTCTAGTTTTAATGTTGCCATATTATGTATCTCCTATGTACTTTTATTATAACTTTAACAATGGAGAACGACTATGTGCACAGTGACTAAATTTTTAAAGCAACAAGCAAATATGCCAGCGCATGGATACTTTTTGCTTCGTTGAGTTCTAAATCAAAGTGCTGTTCCAGCTTATGTAAACGATATGTCATCGTATTGCGGTGTACATAGAGTTCTTTTGCGCTTCTCATCGTATTTCCATTATTTTTGATGTATGTATGTAAGGTATTTCGCTCTTCGTAATCCAATTGTATGATTTTATTTCTCATCATGTTACATAAGGCCTCATCCTGTTGAAAAACAAGGCAATGAAACAAATAATCAGAAATTCCATAACTTCCTAGTGGCTGTTGTTTTAAGAATGTTAGCACACTAGTTGAATCAAATGGGTTGCTTGTATTCGTAAACAAGATTTTTACATTGATTGAAAAATCAAGAACCAAGTTACTGACCAGTGTCTTTGGATCATCAATGAAGGAACTGCGAAGGATTAGTAGCGCATGCTCCGCAGTTCCAATTCTTTGACAATCATATAGAGATAAAAGAGCTTCTTCCACAAATTTTTGATTTGGGTAAATATAAAGTGTTGTCATAACACAAGTATATCGTTAATCTACTAACTTTTCCAATTTCCAAATATCATTTACATAATCTTCAATTGTACGGTCGCTTGAGAAATATCCAGATCGTGCAATATTGATTAGTGCTTTTTTTGTCCAAGCTTGTTGATCTTTGTAAAGTGCATTTAGATGTTCTTGCGCTTTAACATATGCCTTGAAATCTTTAACAACCAAATAATAGTCATTTTCTTTTTCAAAGTAGTCTAAAATTGGTTGGAAATCTTTTAGCTTTTTAATGTAATCCAAGATGAACGTAATCGTTTCATCATCTTTGATATCATCTTTCACCTTGTAATCTGATGCATGGATTGCAAACACATCATCTTTTAATAGACCAAATATTTCGATGTTATCATCACCAACAAGTTCATGAATTTCTACATTTGCTCCATCCATAGTACCTAAAGTAAGTGCACCATTCATCATGAACTTCATGTTTCCTGTTCCACTCGCTTCGAATCCTGCAGTAGAAATCTGTTCAGAAATATCTGCAGCTGGAATCAGTTTTTCTGCATAACTTACGTTGTAGTTTGTAACCATAATTACTTGTAGTTTGTCAGCGACACGTTCATCTGCATTGATGATATCTGCCATCGTACGAATCAGTTGAATTGTGTTTTTTGCTAATACATAGCTTGGAGCAGCTTTTGCACCGAAGATAAATGTCTGTGGATGGAAGTTTTCTTTGAAAGTTTCATCATTAAGTAAACGTTGGTACAGATAAATGATATGAAAAACATTTAGTAGTTGTCGTTTATATGCGTGAAGACGCTTAATTTGGATATCTAATATGGCATTTTGATTAATAGAAATTCCTTCGTGTTTTTGGATATATGAGCTTAATTTCGTTTTATTTGCTGCTTTAATATCCATTAGTTGTTGAAGGACTACTTCGTTATCTAGTTGTTGTTCAAATGCTTTAAACCACTCGATTGGTTTCTCCATTAAACGATCGTCACTGTGACTTTTTACAAGTGATGATAAGTCTGGGTTTGCATAGTGGAACCAACGACGTTGTGTAATACCGTTCGTCTTGTTGTTGAATTTTGTTGGATAGTGATCAGCCCAAATTTTCATTTCTTTTTCAACAAGGATTTTTGTATGTAGAGCTGCAACTCCATTCACGCTAAAGCTACCTACGATAGCTAAGTTTGCCATGTGAACTTTCTTTTTTGCAATAATTGCCATTTTTTCTACTTGTTCCTTTGTGTAGTTGTATGGCTTTAATGATTCTAAGAACATATCATTGATATCTTCAATCATTTGATAAACTCTTGGTAATAGTTTTTGAAGCATTTTTGCATCCCATGTTTCGAGAGCTTCCGCCAAGATGGTGTGGTTTGTATATGCAATACACTTGGAAGTAAGCGCAAATGCATCTTTAAAATTGTATCCATGTTGATCTACAAGCACACACATCAATTCAGGAATTAACAAAGTTGGATGTGTATCATTGATTTGCATCACTACATGATCAGCTAGATTATCTAACGTTTGGTGTGTTGCTAAGTGCTCTTTTAGAATGTTTTGTAGTCCAGCACTTACAAACAAGTACTGTTGTTTCAAACGTAATTCTTTTCCTTTAGTTGTTGAATCATCAGGATATAAACAGCTAACAATATCCATAATGTCTTTCTCATATGTATCGAAGTTTTTTTGGTTCTCAAGTGGTAGTACGTCATACATACGCAAACGATTTGCTGTTTGTGAAGCACCTACAATTGGCATATCATAAGGCATTGCCAATACATCAACTGTATCAGTTAGTGAATATGAACCATCTTCTGCTTTATGTAGGTTTCCGTAAAATGACACGGTTGTTGCATCATCACTGATTTTGTTTTCCCAAACGTTACGGTTGTTTAACCATAAATCTGGTAATTCAACTTGTTTATTGTCAACAAATGTTTGTTTGAAAAAACCATGACGATAACGTAAGGTAATTCCGTGTCCTGGATAATTCAAAGAAGCGATTGAATCCATAAAGCATGCAGCAAGTCTCCCCAGACCTCCGTTACCTAAACCAGCATCTCCTTCTTCGAACTCAATATCTTTAATTGAAACACCGTATGGTTTCAGTACTTCATCAATTTCATCAAAGATATTCATGTTTTGTAAGTTGTTAATGAGCAAACGTCCCATAAGAAATTCCATTGAGAAGTAATACAGTTGTTTAGCATCTTGTTTCTTCGTTAAAACTGATGTGTTTTCGATTTCTTTTGCCGCTAAGTTTTGTGTAAGTGTTGCAACTGTAATGTACATTTCATTTTTACTTAGTTGTCCAAATTCCTTCGAAAAAAGTTGTGTGGCAGTTTCCTGCAGTTGATCTTGAATAGTTAGCATTTAATTTTCCTCCCATATAATTCGTAACGCTAAAGGTTCTAGTGTTAATGAAGTTGATGTCGTTGTTGAGTATAAAACTTCATATTCTTGTATTTGCAAATCAAATGTCTTTGATTCATGCATGTTTGCATTTGCTAGTATATATAAATGTTGATTCGCATCTTGGTAATGAAAGATCACTTGATCTTTGTCTGGCGTTGCAATGTATGCAACGTTTTCTTTGTTGCGTAAAAGATTTTTATATTTTGTTTTGATCTTAGCAATTTGAAATAAAGTTTCCATGAATGATTCATAAGCACTGTCATAGTGAAATTCGTATTTATCAAACAATGCAAGTTTCATATAATACGCATCATTTTCATCAAGTGCATACAGTGTATTTTCATCGACATCGACTCCTGTATTCATGGCTTGTTTTTCAAGCAGTTCTTGACCCGAGTTCATAAATGGGGCAAAGTTGTATGCAAATTGATTCAGTATCGTTATCAATAACGTTGTTTGATATCCACCTTTACGAGAAATGAGCCTTGGTGTATCGTGGGTTTCACCCGCAGCAAATACCATTGTCGGAAGACACATACCGTTGTAATAGAAATCACGTGTTAACTGTTCGTGAAAGCGATGTGTATGATAAAATCCATCACCGATAATTAAGTCATAGCCAAGTGCTTTTGCTTGCTCGGTACTTTTTTTAGTAGCGGTTAGTTCTTCTGCAATAAAATAAAAATCTGATTTACATGCTTTTGCCTTTGTGATAATTTTTCTTGTTAGTGGTTCTGGTAAGGCATGTCCCATATCCGTTCTTGCCCCATCTAAGTCAAACTTCTCAATGTAATACGGTAGGATATTACTTAAGGTATCCCATAAAGCTTCGTTTGGTATCTCTCCAGGAAATAAGTTTGCTTTGATTGTATCAAACAAGATATATGGAACCTTTGTGTCCGTAAGTTGCTTTTCTGTAACGATTTTTGGTTGGTCCATATAAAGACGGAAAAATGTAACATCACTCCAAGCAGGTTGTACATCATTAATTTGATCACTGAATGCCGGAGCAACTGTCATATTGAATGTTTCGCGAATTAACTCCAATGGATTCAATGACGGATCTGCTTGATAGCGTGCAACAAGTGCATCCCATTTTTTTGGATCACGAATATTAGGAGCTTCCTGAAACTTTGCAAGATGTGCTTTTGTCTCCTTTGCAGCATACAGTTGTTGTAGATATTTTTCTTCTATTGCAGTTGTCGGTGGAATTCCATCAACTTTTGGTGGTTTATATCCTTGCAAATCATCAAGTCCAATCCAGTAAAACCAATCTGGATGAGACATAAGAAGGGTTGTATTTACAGAGTTTGTTCTTGGAATGATATCAAGAACAACACGCATTCCTAAAACATGACATGCTTCAACGAAGGCAGCAAATTGCTCGTCCAGACTTAATTCATCCTTTGTAATTGGATCAAATAGTTCTTCATCAATAGCGAAAAAGTTACTGACTCCATAAACGGATCCTAATTCACCTTTTTTGTCCATCCGAGAATATTGCATGATGGGTAATAAATAAATGACATTGATACCCATCGCCTTTAATGTTGGTAAGTATGCAATCATTTTCACAAAGGTACCAGTTTCCTTAAACCCATCTGTATTTATTAGCTCAACTTGTTGATCTTGATTATGATCAAAGGTCGTTGAAGTCCGGATCATCGTGGAATAATAATATGCATCGCGATAATCTCTAAGTAGTGGTTCAGGATGATCTAAGATATAGTCGATTTGCTCCTTGTAGTATTGATAAGGGTTTACTTTGACAATCTTCTCATCAGTTTTTTTGTGGGCAATATACGTCCAAGCTTTTGGTACATAATAGGTTTGACAATCGTCTTTTTCATACATTTCTAAGACATTTCTTAGCTTTCTTAATATGGTTTGTTTCATCGTTTTTCCTCACTAATTCAAGTTCATTATACAAAAATGGTAGGGTTTTCATAGGATAAATACGTTGGAAACAATTCCAAGTTTTTGTTTTGCATGAAACTTGTAGAAATGAAGCCATTTTAGAAATAATTGATGTTATACTATAACTATAGGAGGTGTTTATGGCTAGTATAAAAGATGTTGCAAAGCATGCAAATGTAGGAATTGCAACGGTTAGTCGTGTGCTAAATGAATCGGGATCCGTCTCAAAAGAAACACGTGAACTTGTCTTGCAGTCCATTAAGGCACTTGGTTATGTACCAAACGAACTTGCTCGTAACTTTCAAAAAAGACAGACAAACTTTATTGGTGTAATTGCACCAAGTTTAACACACCGATTTACTTCGGAATTGCTGTCTCAATTGGAACGTGATCTAAGCGACCTTGGTTATTTTCTTTTGTTATTTGTGTCAAATCGTGATGTGAATAAAGAAATTGACTATCTTGAACGTCTTAAGTCGCAACAGGTTGCTGGGACAATTATCGTTGCTCCATTCATTAGCGTGGAACGTTCGTATCAGTTCGCCGATTTACCACTAGTTGCTTTTGATCGAATCATCAACCCCAAGATTCCTTGTGTCCATGTAGATAACTACAAAGCAGCAAATGATCTAAGTGTACGCTTACTATCCAAAACAAAAAAGAAAGTGTGTTTTGTAGGGTTTGCCGCTGATCCAAAAAGTGATGCGCAAAAACGTTTGCTTGCATTTAAGGATGTTTGTAAAAAAGCAAATCGTGAATTTACCGTGTTTGATATGATTGGTTATGCAAGTGACTTTGAATTTTTAAGTGAGGTCTTTCAACAAACAAAAGACTGTGATGGATATTTTTTCGCATGTGACTATCATGCACAGTTATTTTTAAACATTGCACTAAATCACGATATAAAAATCGGTAAGGATATTTTTGTGGTTTCATTTGATGGTTTAAAAGGAACGAAAAACATTCGCCCATTGTTGACAACAGCAGTACAAGATATGCCTGCTATTTCACAGGCATTAATCAGTGCTTTGATGCGTCGTATCAATAATGATCAAGATGTTCCTGAAGAAATCGAAGTACCATATTACATTCAAAAAGGAGAGACTTGTTAACGTAAAACAAGCTCTTTTTTTTTGCTATATAGATAATAAGGGGTCATTTTTTACAAGATTTTAACACAGTATAAGTTGGAAACTTTTCCATGAGTTTTCGCGTTGACTGGTAGCGCTACCAATGCTATATTGTGGATGAAAGAAATTTCAAAATATTCTAAATCTAGGAGGAGAGAATGAAATGAAGATCAAAAAACTTATTAAAACTTCAATGGCTGCACTGATGACATTGTCACTGGTAGCTTGTGGAGGGGGATCAGATGATGGTGGTAGTGATAAGGCAACAATTAAAGTCTTAAACTTAAAACCAGAAATTGATGAAGCTTTAAAAGACTATGCAAAATTGTATAGCGAAAAGAATGATGTAAAAGTTGAAATCGAAACATGTGGTGGGTCTAACTGTGATTATGCAGGAAAACTTGACCAATACATCTCAGCAGATAAAATCCCTGACATCTTTGTCTTAGAAGGACGAGCAGGATTTGAAGACAATAAAGAAATTCTTGCTGACATGGAAGGTGAAGAATGGGTAGCTGATACTGACTACGCTTACGAAATGGACGGTAAGGCTTACGGATTCCCATTAGGTGTTGAAGGATTTGGATTAACGTACAATAAAGACATTCTTGATAAAGCAGGAATTGATCCAGCAACATTAACAAGTTACGATGCTTATGTTGAAGCATTCAAAACATTAGATGCGAAAAAAGATGAGCTAGGAATTACAGCTCCAGTTGCAATGGCAACAGGAAGTGGTATGTACTGGGTAACTGGTAACCACAGTTTTAACTCATATTTAAGTGGAAACTTAGAAATTGGAGATACACATGTTCTTGATGAATTAAATGAAGGAACAGTTGAAGCAGATCGCATGTCAGATTATGCAGATATGATTGAACTTATCTTCAACAACTCTGACAAAACAGTATTATCTGCTGCTGGTGACCAATACGCAAACCAAGTAAAATTATTTACAGATGGAAAAACAGCATTTATTCACCAAGGTAACTGGATTGAAGGTGACGTAGCCGATATGGAAAACATTGGAATTTCTCCAGCTCCATACGGAGATGACAACGCGATTTATATCTCAGCACCAAGCTACTTTGCAGTATCAAACCGTAGCAAAAATGTAGATGCAGCAAAAGCATTCTTAAACAGTATTTATGCAACTGAAGAAGGACAAAACTTTATGTATGTGGAAGCAGCTTCTGTTTCACCATTTAAATCAATTGATATTACACCTACAACAAGTCTAGCTAAATCAGTACACGAATCACTAGTTTCTGGAAAAGGATGTCCATGGAACCAAAATGATATGCCAGCCGATTTCGGTATGCAAAAATTAGGACCTGTTCATGAAGCCTTCGCAAAAGGCGAAATCACAAAAGATGGATTTGTGGAACAAATTACGAAGTTAATTGTAGGACTTAAATAATACGTATATGACAATGAGATAGGCTATCGCCTATCTTGTTGTTTATAAGGGAGGTACATATGTTACAAACAGTAAAAAAATTAATGAATAAATCAACCTCGTTTTGGTTTTTATTACCAACAGTGGCCATGTTTATCTTAATCATTATTGTTCCATTTTTAAGAGGGATTTACCTGTCATTTACAGATTGGAACAATGCAGTACAATCTACATTTAACTTTGTAGGTTTAGACAACTATCTTGGGGTCTTAAAAGAACCACAATTCTTATATTCAGTACAGTGGACATTTATTTACACAGCAGTAAATGTCATCGTTGTGAATGTGATTGCAATAGGATTGGCAATACTCGTTACTCAAAAATTAAAACTAACCAATTTATATCGTGCAGGATTCTTTATTCCTAACCTCATTGGTGGAATCGTTCTTGGTACGATCTGGATGTTTATTTTCAATTCAGCAATCCCGTATATCGGGGAGGCACTTGGCAATAGTTTTCTAGCAGAGTCATTTTTAAATAATGCAGGAACTGCTAAATTTGCTTTAATTCTTGTTGGAACTTGGCAATACATTGGATACATTATGATGATTTATATTGCTGCAATTCAAAATATCCCTAAGGATTTAATTGAAGCAAGTAGTATTGATGGAGCAAATGCATGGCAACGCTTTCGTAATGTAGTCTTACCAATGATTCGTCAATCCATCACAATTGGGACATTCTTGACATTGGTAAATGCGTTTAAACAATATGATTTGAACTTAATGTTAAGTAATGGAGGGCCTGCACAATTTGGAGCAGGTGGAAGTATTCAAGCAACACAATTATTATCATTAGACATTGTAAAACGTGGGCAATTAGGAACCATTGAAAACATGCGTGCATCAGCACAATCAGAAGCAATTATTTTCTTCTTGATTCTATTCGTGATTTCGATGCTTCAAATGCACTTTACAAAAAGTAAGGAGGTAGAAATGTAATGTCAAAAAAGATGAGACGAACGTTCCTTGAAGGAACTGCAATGATACTATTCTTTATTTTTATCATTCCATTTATTCTACTTGTGATTAACTCATTTAAAAGTAAAGATGCAATCCTGGACAATCCCTTTTCGTTGAGTGGAATTTTGGAAACTGGATTTGATAACTACATCAATCTATTCTCTGATAGTACCATCAATATTGGAAGTGCATTTCTTACAAGTGTATTTGTGACAATTGTTGGTCTAGTACTTGTTGTCTTGTTTTCTTCGATGGCAGCTTGGGTGCTTGTGCGATCAAAGAAATGGTGGAGTAAGATTATCTTCTTGATGTTTGTTGGATCGATGGTTATTCCATTTCAAGTAATTATGTTTCCTTTGATTTCAACGCTTTCTTCATTTTCGAAAGCAACAGGAATCGAAACATTGGGGAATGTGTTCTTCCTTCCAATCGCTTATTTGGCATTTCAATCGTCATTATCAATTTTCATGTACCATGGATTCATCAAAGGAATTCCAAAGGAATTAGAAGAAGCAGCAATGATTGATGGGTGTAGTCGTTTTCAAACATTCCGTTTGATTATTCTACCCATCTTAAAACCAATTACTGTAACCGTGGTTTTATTGAATGGAATATGGTTGTGGAATGATTACCTTTTACCACAAATGTTGTTATTAGGTAGTGACACGATTACTTTACCGATTGCCATTAACCGTTTGGCTTCACAATCATACGGAACAAATTACGCAGTTTTATTACCTGCAGCAGTATTAACGATCTTACCAATTATTTTACTGTTCATTAAAGCTCAAAAACATATCATCAAAGGGATGGTAGAGGGAGCAGTAAAATAAAAAAATAATAGGAGATGGACTTATGGGTGAACATAACACATATAAATGGTGGAAAGAAGCTGTTGGATATCAAATTTATCCAAAAACATTCTTTGATGCAAATAACGATGGATATGGGGATATCCAAGGTATCATTGATAAACTTCCATATCTCCGCGAATTAGGCATCGACTTTATCTGGATTTGTCCATTCTTTGATTCACCTTTGGATGATAATGGCTATGATATTCGTAATTACTACAAAGTACATGAAAACTTTGGGAATATGCAGGATATCAAAACATTGATTGCAAAGGCCAAAGAAATGGATATTCGAATTATTGTGGACTTGGTCTTAAACCATACATCAGATGAGCATGAATGGTTTGTGAATGTAAAAAAACATTCAAATAGTATGTATCGAGACTACTATATTCTTAAGGAAGGTAAAGCAGGCAAACCACCAAATAACTGGGGAAGTTTCTTTGGTGGAAGCGCTTGGGAAAAACTAAATGATAAAGAATACTATTTAAAATTATTCTCAAAGAAAATGCCAGATTTAAACTGGTCAAATCGCAAACTTCGCACAGCATTATATCAAATCGCATCATGGTGGTTAGAATTAGGTGTAGATGGTTTTCGCATTGATGCAATTGCACATATTGCAAAAGATACTAGCTATAAAGATTCGACATTAGAAAGTGATACAGAATTTGTCTCCGACTGGTCAAAGTTTTCCAATTTACCACGAGTTCATGAATATATAAAAGAATTTCATGAAGAAGTCTTAGAACCCAACAATGCGTTTGCTGTGGGAGAAGTGGGAGGAGACCCCAGTGTTGAAGATGTTTTAAAGTATTGTGCATTCGATCGTAATGAGTTGGATGTAACCTTTACTTTCGATCATATGTGGTGTAATAACATCAACGAAGCATCCTCTTTAACAGAATTAAAAACCAATGTGAAAGAATTAAAAGAAACACTTGAACACTGGCAAGTATCCTTGATAAAGAAAGCATGGTATCCGTTGTATTGGAATAATCACGATTTCAATCGTTTGGTTTCAAACTATGGAAGTGTGAAATATCCACAACAATCAGCAAAGGCACTTGCAACGTTAATGTATGGTATGTGGGGAACCATGTTTATTTATCAGGGTGAAGAAATTGGTATGGAAAACTATCCATTTACTTCGATTGACCAATTGGAAGATGTGCAAGCAAAAGGTCAATATGAAGCAACACCGTTACCACAACGTGAAAAGTTTTTAAGAAAACTGTTTATGACTTCACGAGATAACATGCGAACAGTAATGCAGTGGGACGATACAAAGAATGCGGGCTTTAGCAGTGCTAAACCAAGCATGCTTTTAAATCCAAATTACAAACGTATCAACGTAAAGCAACAAATGAGTGATCCAAATTCTGTTTGGCATTATTATAAAAAAATCATTCATTTAAAAAAATCAAACATGACCTTTATTTATGGTGATATTGTGTTTGCTGATGTGATTGCTGACCAGGTTATTCAATATGCAAGATTCGATGATCATAATCGATATCTTGTAGTTGTGAATTTGGGAGAGAATGATTGTGAAATTGAAATTCCAGACATTCAATCGATTATTTTATCAAATGTTAAAACAACAAAACCAATGGGAAACATATTGAAGTTATCTGCTTTCGATTCATATATATTTAAAGTAAAGTAACATATGTAAAGCACATCGAAAGGGTGTGCTTTTTAAATAAGGATAATCAAAATGAAAAATATACAAAACATTGATGACAATAAATGGAAAGATATTTCCATTGAAGCATTTGTCTCACTGATCAAGAAAACAGGTGAGCGGCCACTGGTTTTGATTGATGGACTAGCTGGTTCAGGTAAAAGCACACTTACTGCCATGCTTGCTAGTCACCTGGAAGCTAGTATTGTTGCTAGCGATGATTTAACATGGCATGCAGATCCAATCACCTGGAGTGAGATGTGTGTACGTGAGGTAATAAAGCCGTGGCAGGCAAGTAAAAGTGTACGGTTTAAGCCAAATGCGTGGCATACACATCACCGACCAGGATGTATCTTTGCCGATGGAAAGAAACCATTACTTATTGAGGGTATGTCAGTGTGTAGAAAAACACTTAAGCAATTTGCAGATTACACCATTTGGGTATACGCAGATGAAGTCGTTGCACGTAATCGTGTTATTTCACGTGATCTTGCAAATCAAAGTAATGGTACAACTCGAAAAGAAGTTGAAGAATTTGCAGCTTGGTGGGATGCGCAAACACACCCATTTTTAATGATAGAACAAGCTTGGAATCACGTTGATGCAATAATTAAGATAAAGCAAATACAACCAACGGTAAAACTCCAAATACAACAAAATCCCAAGCATGTCGCTTCATTATAACTAAATGCATATACGAAAAAGAGGAATTATAGAAAATAATTCACATCTCATACTTTTGCTTTTTTAGTTGTCTTCGTTAGCAATTGAAGTTTTCTCTATCCATAAGTTCAAGGAATCTACAATAAGTGACATTTTGTGTAGGTTTTCTTTAATCGTGTTAAAATCTTCCATCTCATCGTGTGAGATCACTTCATCAGCAACGATATTGATAAAACGTTCTTTATTGTTTGATAGTTCATTAAGTGTCGATAGCATTTCAAGCGATATCTGTGATAATGATTTCTCTTTAATTTCAGCAACTTGATCTTTACCTATTTCACAATCATGTGAACAATAATAATTGCATAATGATGGATTTTTATAACATGTTGCCATTGCCTTAGCTTCTTCAGGATATGGCAATGATTTATCATATTCTATTTTTTCTAAACGACTTTTTGATATTCCTAATGTATCTGCAGCTACTTCACGTGTAAGGTTTGCTTTCTCACGACTTTGAAAGTAGTAATTTTTATTCTCTTTGATTGAACGTTGTCCCATAATCCCTCCACTAGACACACTCTAATACGTTTTTGTGAAAGTGTTAGAATGCGCTAATAACTACAATTGCAAGTTTCTCTTCTTTTGTATTCATTATAGACTATTTGTATATCAAAACAAGGTATTGTTTGGAGGGGATTGATTATATACATGACAAATCCAGAGTTAAAAAGAGAAATCAAGGAAGCTAAAGATGCCGGAAATAGAGCACTTACTAGTTTAGAGAGTGCGCTTAAACAACTAGAAAGTGCAAGTTCTTGGGGACTATTTGATATGCTTGGTGGTGGTCTTATATCAGGGATGATGAAACACTCAAGATTTGATGATGCTAGCGAGTATATGGAACAAGCAAAATATGAATTACAATGCTTTCAAAAAGAATTGTTAGATCTTAGCATTCCTGAAGATTTTGGCATTCATATTGGTAGTTTTCTAACTTTTGCTGATTTCTTCTTCGATGGAATTATCGCAGATTGGATGGTCCAATCAAAAATCAGTGATGCACGTTTACAAGTTGAACAAGCCATCGAAAAGATCCAAGTGATTATGCAAGATTTAGATGCGTGGGATAGTAAGATAGGTGAAGAAGTATGTTAACATTTTTATTTTTAATTATTTTTAGTCGAATTATATGGGTAGCAGTGAAAGCCACTTGGTCAGTTACAAAGATCGTATTATTTATCTTTTTTATGCCACTACTTTTTATTGGTGCAATCATTGGTGGTTTGATGTATGTAGCAATTCCATTACTTGTGGTGGCAGGAATTATTTCTCTAATCACAAGACCAGTAAATTAGTAACCAGTCCGAGGTTATAAGATGTAATCTCGGTTTTTATATAAATTCTGTGTGTATTTTTCCACAAAAAGTTATAAATTCATGTATAATTTAGACTTGTCTACTAGATATTACACATACATATATGTGTTTAAGGAGAAATATGATTCAGAATAAAAAGATTTTATGGATTACGCAAACCGCTGTGTTTGTTGCGTTATTAGTTGTTGTGCAAGCAGCAACGGCACCTTTAGGAAATACCCTAATAACAGGTAGTTTAGTAAATATGTTACTAATTATTTCAGTTATGACGTGTGGTGTATTTTCGGGAATGAGTGTTGCTCTTATCTCACCAATTATGGCTAAGCTTGTTGGTATTGGTCCACTTTGGTCGATCATTCCATTTGTGGCACTTGGAAATATCTCATTAATTCTTGTATGGTATTTTGTGGGGAATCGCAAGATGTCGAGTCTATATGTATCATACATTGTTGCCTGTGTTTTAGGTGCAATTGCTAAGTTTGTTGTTTTATATATTGGAGTAGTAAAAATTGCAGTACCAATTATACTTGCATTGCCAGAACCACAAGCAACTGTAGTCTCTACAATGTTTGCATTACCACAATTGTTTACAGCATTACTTGGTGGAGTTGTAGCTCTACTTGTATTACCAAGAATCAAACAAGCACTTAATCAAGCCTAATAAATAAAAAGATGTAAATCTTCTACACGTTGTAGTGATTTACATCTTTTCTTTATCCTTTTAAACCTCTTGATTGACGGTCCATATCTTCAACTACGATATCATAGATTTCACCAAGAGTTGCGCAATACTTAAGCACATCCCAAGGTTCATTCGTATGATAGTGGATTTTGATAAGTTCATCATCTCCGACGGCTAATAAACTATCTCCTTTGAAGTTATTTGAAATATAATCAAATATCACATCTTCATTTAACTCATGTCCTTCAATGAGTAATTGTGTATCATATCTAAATTCTGTCATACATATACCTTCCTTTGTTTTATTATGGTTTGTTTTTACTCAATAGTCAAAAGAAAAAGCATCAGTGATGCTCATTCTATAAAAAGAGTAATAAACTTACTGCCATTACGATCATTCCAAGAATTAATCCATAAATGGAAATATGATGTTCTCCATATTCTCTGGCAGCTGGTAGTAATTCATCAAATGAGATGAATACCATAATTCCGGCAACTCCGGCAAAAATACAACCAAAGACAACATCATTCATAATCGGCATTAATACTAACCAACCAACTAAAGCCCCAATAGGCTCTGCTAATCCGGATAAGAATGAATATTTAAATGCTGTAGCTTTTGAACCTGTCGCATAATAAATTGGTGCAGATACTGCAATTCCTTCGGGAATATTGTGGATTGCGATTGCTACGACAATGGGGATTGCAAGCGTTGGATCTTGTAAAGCAGATACAAAGGTTGCAAGTCCTTCAGGAAAGTTGTGAATTCCAATAGCTAAAGCGGTCATCACTCCCATGCGGTGCAATTTCTTTTTATCTCGTTCGACTTTTGTTTCTAATTGAAAATCAACTTCTTTTGGTTCATGTGGATTTTCTTCACTTGGTACCAGTTTATCGATAATAGCGATCACAAACATTCCCACGAAAAAGGAAATGACGGTAATCCAACTTCCAAGTTTTTCACCAAGTTCACCAATGAGTGTATGTTGTGCACTTGCGAATATCTCAATCATGGATACATAAACCATGACTCCAGCAGAGAACCCAAGAGAAAATGATAAGAATTTTTTATTTGTTTGTTTTGCAAAAAAGGCGATACAGCTTCCAATACCAGTACATAAACCAGCAATTGCTGTAAGCATAAATGCAATCATTACGTTACTCATGTATATTCTCCTCTTCTAAAAGTTAGTTATATCTAACTTAATCCAATACTATCACTTTGATAGGGGGTGGTCAACTCTTATAACTTTATATATATATTTAATCATAGTTTAGAAGAATGCTAAAGAAACATGCACGTAATAAAAAGCAAGCGTCAAGCTTGCTTAGTGTCTGTTGCCGTGGTGGCGATTTCCTTGTCCATTTTGATGGTGTTGATTTGTATTTTGTTGGTTGTAGTAAATACAGTCTTCATTATGTCTAGCAGTTCCATCACAGTTTGGATTGCAGCAATTCGCTGGACAATTTGCATGCTGTTGATGGTGGCTATACATAGGTGTTGTTTGTTTTGTACTTGTGTTTGTATTTACTTGTTGATAGTTTGGATTGTAGACACAATCCGCTTTGTGTAAACCTGTACCATCGCAGTTAGGATTGCAACAATTCATTGGACAGTTTTCATGTTGTTGATGTTGCATAATCGGTGTTGTTTGTTGATTTGTTGTATCGATACTTGGAGTGCTAGTTGTTTGTGTTTGGTTTGGATAGATACAATTTTCATTGTGCAATGCATTTACATGTTTGTGTAGATGGGTTTGTAGTTCTTTTTTGTATGTCCCATCAAAACAATTTCCTTTAAATGTGACTTGTACATCATTTGCATCTACGCCTTCAAGATATCCTTGTTCATGGTACTTAGTCAGTAGCGAAGTGAGTACTGTCGTTGCTGTACGATCTTCATAAGTAATATCCTTAACTACTGCTTTTGCCTTTTGATCTTTTGGCTCCATTTGGACAACTTTACCATCTTGATCCACTTGTAATTCTACAGATGGTAGTGTTTTTAATAAGATGGTACCACTACTTGTTGGGTTGCTAGTGATTGCACTACAACCGATGCACATGGTAAACATAAGTAAAGCTGCGCATACATATTTTATTCGTTTCATTTGATGAACCCCCTTTGTTTGGTCACTATACCTTACGTAATGCAAAACAAATAAGTGGGGTCAAAACGAAAAATTACTTATTATGTTGTTTCTTTTCTTGCTCGCGTTTTTGTTCATGTGTTTCTTCTTGGGTATTGTGTTGCTTGTTATTTTGTTGCCTATTGTTTTGTTGTTGTTGGTGTTCATCAGGAGTCGTACTAGGATTTCCTTGGTTTTGATGTTGTTCTTGCTTGCGCTCATGTTTTTTAGAGATGTGTTCAATTTCATAATCGATTTCTTTATGACATAACTTCTCATTTAAGTTTAATTCAAGGTTATTACTAATACTATCGTATAGTTTCTGGTCATCTGTATCAATATATACCTCAATGGTTTTTCCGTCGACTAATGTATCGTTTTGCATTCCATAATCAATAATTGCATTGGCAAAATCAATGTAACTTTTGTGTTTACAGTTCATACTTTCTAGTGCTTCTACAGCATCTGGATTTAGCCCTTCTACTTCAAGTATATTTCCATCTGTATCAATATCGATACGGTATTCAGGATTGTAACTCAACCAGATACTTGCAGCAGCAACTGGTGTATTAAAGGTTGGAATGATGAAAAGTATAAGTGCAATACATACACTAAGAACAGCAAACCGAGGAATCCATTTTCGTCTTTTGTGTGTCACTACTTCTTGTGTTGTGATATCTTCATAAGGAATGATTGCATCAATTTGATCACCAAGTTGATAATTGAAATTTAAAGCTAGACTAAATGTACCTGCTTGGTCAAGAACGACAACGTAGCTTTCATGTACTTCTATTACTACGTATTTCATGAAATCACTCCTTTCGTTTTTGGTTGTGTAATTTTGTGTAAATGTTCACGCATAAACTCGTATCCATTAGAATAAATAATTAATAATGCAATGATATAACTTCGATGACGTTCAATAATTTTTCTATCAATGTTTACAAGTTGCAGGATATCTTTTATTGGTAAACGTTTGGATTCTTTGAGTTGCATAATTAATGAAGGCTTTTCTATTGCAACATATATAATTTGTCTACATGCTTCAAGTGTCCGTGTTTGTTTTGGAGCCTGTTTTGCAATATCTGTTAGTTGCAAAGAAAAACTTTGTAGTTCTTGTTGGAACTCGATTAGTTCTGCTTGAATTGCTGTTGTTGCTGGAATGGTATATCGATACGTGTTAGATGGAATATGATCTAACAAGGTTTGATTTTCTTCATCACTTTCATCTAAAGATATATGTGTATGCTTTTTTTCACTACGAAGATAATCGATAACTTTGTGTTTCATAACTCGTGTTGCATAATTTAGGAACGTACCTTTATCAGATTCATACGAATTTATGGCATGATAAAAACCCAACATTGCAAAACTTAGTTCATCATCAACACCATAAACAACATGCCGTTTACATACCTCACTAGTTATCGTAGCTATAAACGGTTTATATTGTTTGATTAATGCATCAGCAAGAAGTGGGTTATGCTTTGCGGCTTTTACTTGTTTTTCAATTGTGTTATCAACGCGCATTTGTTTCATGTATCATCCTCTATAGACTCATCATAGTACAACAACTAGAAATGGTAAATAGATATTCCTTCTACCTATAGTATACGTATGAAATATTTTAAAAATGGGGTAAAAAAAGAGGAAATTGCATTCCTCAAGGTTTTATTTCTCGTAATATATTTCTGCTTTGATTTTTTGTTCCTGTGCATCACCTTGTAAGGTTTTGATAATTAGAAAACCAAAGTCGATAACTGCTGCAGCACTACGTCCAGTAATAATCTTTCCATCAATTGCTGTATATGTATCTACATACGTACCACCAAAGTCTTCATTCATACTTGTAAAACATGTGTAATACTTGTTTTTTAAGTAACCAAGACGACCAAGGATTGTTGGTGCAGCACAAATTGCGGCAACATATTTATCATGTTTCATAAAGTAGTCAATGATATTTGTTACTTCTTTACTGTCTTCAAGTTCTTTCCAGTGGGGACCACCAGGTAAAAACAACATATCGTATGTTGTATAATCTACATCTTTTAATGATTGGGTTTTTGAAACGGTAATATCAAAACGTCCAGTTGCTTCTGTGCCGTGTAATGAGGCAATATCTACTTCCAATCCAGAACGTCTAAGTAGGGCAATTGTTCCAACCGCTTCAAGTTCTTCGAAACCATTACTCATAATTGTTAAAATTTTCATGTTATGTTCCTCCTAAGCAAGCTTAGTATAGCACGTTTTGGCAGGGAAAATGTATCTGTTGACTAAAGAAAAAAACTTGGTTTCCCAAGTTTAGTTAATCATTTCTTTTTTATAGAAGCGAGCATTGATTGTACGTTTGTTGATTGATGCACCATCTAACTGGCTTACTGCTTGTTTTGCGATTTTCTTATCCACATTTACAATACAGTATTTATTACGTAAATCAATTTTACCAATTTGGCTTGATTCCGCTTGTGTGCTAATTAAGATAGCATCTTCAATTTGCTTTGGTGTCACACGGTTGTTTTTACCAATCGATAGTTTAATATCAATTCCACCCTTTAAAACTGGACGTTTGATTTTTTGCATTTGTGGCATAGTTGTACTAGCTACAGGTGCATCCACTGTATTTGTAATCATTGCAAGTAATGCAGCAATAATGCCTTGATGACCTAAGCCTTCTGCATATAACTCATTGATTAATTCAAAATCAATTGCTGTTTCATTCATTGTTTTTGCAATACTCACGATTTCTTGTTTAAGTTTTTCTTTGCGAATGGCATCAATATCCACTTTTGTCGGTATTTCTTGACGGGTAATTTCCGCTTTAGTGAATTTCATCAATCCTTTTAATTGGTTAAATTGACGATTTCCTTGCACTAATGTAATCGCTTGTCCGTTTTTACCAGCACGACCGGTACGTCCAATACGGTGTACATAGATTTCGTTATCTTGTGGTAAATCGTAATTTACAACCAAATCGATGTTGTTCACATCAATTCCACGTGCTGCAATATCCGTAGCAACCAAAATACATTGTTTTGCATTTTTGAAGTTATTCATGATTTTTGTACGACGTTCTTGTTTAATATCACCATGTAATGCATGTGCTTTGTGATCAGATTTGCTTAAGGATTCCACTAAATCATCAACTCCAGCTTTTGTATTACAGAAGATTACACATAACTTAGGGTTATAGTAACTAAGTAAGGTTTGTAAGACTTCACGCTTTTTCTCACCACGAGGGATATCGTAGAATACTTGTTGAATGGCATCTACGGTTTTGTGTTTACTTTTAATTTCGATTTCTACAGGATCCTTCAAATACGTTACAGCGATTTGACGGATTGGTTTTGGCATTGTAGCACTAAATAGAATGGTTTGGTGTTCAGGTTTTGCCTTGCTTAAGATAAATTCAATATCTTCACGGAATCCCATATTTAACATTTCATCGGCTTCATCTAAAACCACACAATCACAGTCATGTAATTTGATTGTTTTACGACGAATGTGATCATTTAGTCTTCCTGGTGTACCAACAATAATTTGGACACCTTTTTTGATCGCGCGGATTTGGCGGTCGATTGGTACACCTCCAAATACACTTACGAGTTTAATTCCTTCGATGTATTTACAGAATTTACGAAGTTCTTCTTCGACTTGTAATGCAAGCTCTCTAGTTGGACAAACAACCAAAACTTGTTTCATTTGTTTCTCACTGATTTGTTGAATCAATGGAAGACCAAAAGATGCTGTCTTTCCTGTACCTGTATTTGATTTGGCAATAATATCATGACCAGCTAACACAAGCGGAATTGCTTTTGTTTGAATTTCGGTTGGTTCTTGATATCCTTGCTCGCTAATTGCGTGTAATAATTGTTCGTTTTTTAATAGTTCGTTAAATTTGCTCATTTGTCCCATACTTTCTTTGCTTGCGCAATTCGCTAATTATATATGTGAATGCGAAAAATAGCAAGAAATACTTTGAAAAGTAAGCAGATTCGTTCCTAAGGTTTTTCATGGGTCGATGAATATTGCTTGCGCATTTGAAAACGAAAATGACGAATACATTTTTATCTGGTCGGTTGAAGCTATCCAAATATCATGTATATCGTCATTTTTTGCGTTTAAAAAACTTATATCCTTATATGCAAGTTTCTTGATATGGATAACAATGAATGGTTGTTAATTATTTTGAGAGAACTCAAGACTCTTCATTTTACCATTGCAAGAAATGCTTTAAAGACACAAAGATTGTTTAGTACTTATCAGTGATTTATCGAGACTTGGTACGCACCGGTTGAATTAAGCCTAACTATTTAAAAAAGATTCTTTAATTTCTTTTATCTGAATCAATTTTTCAAATTCGTTTCTGGAACGATAATTAGTATTTACAATCCAATCTATCTTTAGCAAAACACGTGCATACAACCTTATTTTTTTTGCATCATCTTCAGCCACACAAGAAGTATAGTTAATCATAGATATTTCATAAATTTTATTACTTTCTTTCCTTACTTTTTTATGAATTTCTTCAACCATATTGTTTTTACTATATTTTTCAAAATCTTCTTGATTTCCATATGGCGATACAGCAGATAAAACACGTAAAACATCATCTAAATTAAGTTTCTTTTTTGAAGCCACTTCCATTAAATTAGAACGCCAACTTGTTGAATCGTGCATTTTGTCTGCAGAAACATTTTTGATAGTTTTAGAAGCTTGTATTACTGTTATAACAACACCACCAAACCCAATAATTGAAGAAACAATAGTAACGACGTTTTCATCAATTTGTGACAGATCAACTATCATTATAAAGTTATATGCTTTAAGTAATATTATAAATAACACTACTAATTGAGGCACATATTTTAGAAACATATATAAAGAAGTGAATAACTCTGCATTGTTAATGTTTCCGATTGCTACAAATGAGTTTTTTATCCATCTTAAAAGAAATTTTCTAGAAGCATACCATATCATTAAACATCCAACTACTTTCGCTAAGTATACACAACTATCAAAATTAAGTTTCATTAATTTATAAAAATAAACAAACTCTCCAGTTCCTCTTGCATCTTTTAATATCCAAGTTAACATGGCAAACGGTATCACTATTAGTAATGAACTGTATATCATTAAAGCAATAACGCTGTGTTTATTTGACAACTCCTTTATAATATTAATCATCTCCTTTATTTTTTTATCATCTATTTTTACTTCTTCTTACTTATTAATAATACCATAAAATCTATATTATGGGGTATCGGCAATACCTCTTTTAAACTTATATTTTCAAGATTTTCTCTTATAATTACTCCTTTTTTAGTTTAGAAAAAGTAACGTATTCATTACCTTCATTTACTTTTCTTATACTTATTCTTTTGGATCCACCACTATTGTGCAGCATATCTTTCGTATGTTACAATATCATAGAACTTATTGTGTACTGTATATATTTAGGGAACACACAATAGGGCAATCGTATTCTTTGATACTATCCTTTCAATATACTGTTTTCTTAGCATACGTAGAAAGGATTATATTTTATGAGTTTGTTACAATATGCAACTCTTTGTTGTCTTGTTATCAATACCGCGATTAATATTCTAAGGTATTGTCAAGGCAATTAAAAGTTAAGAAAAGCACCTATTGCGAGTAGGTGCTTTTTTTGATCAAATATATGATCTCTCCTCTTAAAAAGATATTATATCCTTTTGAGTTAATACAATATGTTAGATAAGTAAGAAGTTGTTTGTTTAAACTTTCTCATTTATCTAGTTGTATTATATCAAATGCAATAACTTTTAACAAGTTTTTACACATTTCTATTATAGAAACCTCAATTATTTTTTTAATTGCAACACCTCGTTGCAATCAGATGATACAAGGTATAATATAAGTGACTTTATGTTTCGGGACAATTGAAAGGAGG
>NZ_JARXXJ010000012.1:0-68499 GCF_029893935.1 Breznakia sp. PFB1-19 | reverse complement strand
ACCTCTTGTGCAATACAATCATTGTATTACACAAGACACTACGCCGCAAGCAGCGGGGAAATGCCCACGAATAGAGCTATGCTCTATTTATTATATCCTCGCAATTAAGGATAATATATGAAGCATCAACTTCATTTGGATCTTCAACAACGCTGTAATTATATCCAATTTTGCTGTAAAACTTTCCTATTTTACCTGTCTCCTCTTGGAGCATCGAAAATATACCAATATCAGTCTCTAGATATTCTTTGACCTTTTCAATATACTCTTGCGTTATGGATATTCTAGTTTCAAAAACAAAAAAAATTTCATACAATTCTGTATCTGATAAAGTTATCTTCTTTTGAGATAGGGGCTTTTTTAAATCAACGACACATTCATATAAATACCCATCATTACGACAGTATTTCAGAGCTTTTTCTTTATTTGGAGTAAAATAGAACCCCCTACCAAACGAAACTGAATTCGTCTTACCAATGAATTTTTCATCGAACTTTGCAAAACACATTCTTGAACCATGGTATAAAGTTGTCTCCATTTTATCCTCCATTTTTTACAACTATAATTGATTCTCCGTCTCACATACTTTGTAATTGTTATTGAATTTGAAATTTATTACTGAATCAAAAACACTAGTCAACGGATAGTTTTTGACTTTGAACAAATAAAAAATAGTTTTTGTAGCGAATATTACTTATTGTCTTTATTCACAGTTACTCCTACTTTTTTCATTTTGTAAACCTTTTACGTTTTAACATAAATTATTGATTATTGACCTCATTACTCTAAAAATCTTTAGCATATAGAATCATAACACATACAATACTTGTACTAAAAAAACTGTGTAAGCGTGGCATATATATCCAAATCTAAACACAGTTTTTAAAGTTATCCATTATTTATTCATCATTTCTTTACGAACTGATTTATCTTGAACAATCAAATCATATTGATACTCGTCATCAATTTCACCAGTTGCATTATCAAATACCGAAATAGGAGCAAAGACTTTATCATCCTTTATAACATATTTATCACCATATGAATGCAAAATGTTAAATGACATAAGTTCAAATTTATACAACTTTCCATCTTTTTCAAAAATAAATATTCCTTCATTGGCTTGTTCTTTTGATGATTTAGAAATAAATCCATCTAAAGATTCCCCATTTCCAAGATACACATCGTACATAGATGTATTATCTTGTGTATGATATTCCTCAAAAGCACTACCTTCAAGATAATTTCCATTAGAATCAACTTCAATTTTGTCGTAATTATATAAAATGTATGTATCGGTTTCTCTTTGCACTGTTGCTGGAACATAAAGCTTTGGATTTTTAGCAGGATACACAACTGATTTGCCCTCTTTTGGAGATTCGCCTCCCATTCCATACGCTTCAATCTTCATTGCTTCAATTTTGTTTGCATCGACCAATTCGACACCATCAACATGGTCTAAAACCGAATCAGCAGTTTGACTTTCACTAGTGCGTTCATCATTAATTACATTATCTTTTTTCGTTGTTTCTTTATCATTTCCGCCACAAGCTGACAATGTAAATCCAACCACAATCAACGCAGTAAGTATTTTCTTGTTTATTTTCATTACTGTTTACCCCCTCATACTTCACATACTTTTTCAGATTTATCTTTTTATTAAAAGAGTACTGATACTTTCATTCCAAATAAAATATAGCATATGAGTAAAATAAAGTATATATCCATTTGCTTTTGAAATCTTCCAAAGTCTATGTAGTCCATTTTGTTTAGAAATCTATAAAATAATAAGAATTGAACTACCTTATGTATTATTTAACTTATTCCATGAACCCTTACGCATCTTCATACACAAAAAAGACGACTGTTTATGTGTAGCAATCGTCAATTTCGAACAAACCCTATATTTGTTCGTGTATTATCATTCAATACCCAATAATGCACACGCATTCCGATAGTATATTTTCTCTAGCACTTCATCTGGTAAATGCAATCCATATATATACCAATTTCCTTGTTGAGGGCCTGTCTCGTCTTCCCAATATGGAAAATATTCGTCACTAGTTTCTAGAAAGCGAAAACTTAGTGGATATTGAAAATAATCTAAAGGTGTTTCATCTGTTCCAAACACAATTCGATCTTGATACGTAATGAAAAACTCTCGAGCCGAATATGGAACTCTACCTAGTTCAGCTACTCTTGCTGCTATATCTATATACATGTTTGGATACCTATCCAAACGATTTGCCACATGTGTTAAATTCTCTGCATAGGAGCCAAAGTGTGCTACAACAAACGTCGTGTTTGGATATAATTCGATCATATGATCTTGCATTTGCATCAATTCATCAAATGAATATTGCTCTGGTTTTCCAAATTGCCAATCTGGATGCATCGCAAGTTCAATGGATCGTTCATTTTCTTCATTTATTTCCTCGAAAAATGCTGTTGGATCTGCAATGTGAATTAAAATCACCATCCCAAGTCGTGCTGCCGTGTTATAGACAACAGCTAATCTTGGATCATCCGTACGAATATAGTTTCCTGATGCATCTTTTTGATTTAGTGAAATTACTTTCCACATTTTAATCCCTTTGCATCCTTTTTTATATGCCGTTTCTAGATGATTGATCACCCATGCATCAAAATCATCGTCGTCTATTTTTGTCACATCTATCCAACAAAATGTTGTGATAAATGATTCTTCATCTCCAACCTTTTCAAGCATCTTATCAAGTTCATCTCCCCAGATTCCATCAAGATTTACAGTGTGCTTTATCCCTAGCTCTTTAAGGCGTTTGACATGTTCTTTTGTATTATACATACGTTCATATCCATCACCCAAAACTAACTTCCCCATATGTGTATGAAAATCAATTACTGGAAATTTCGGATATGAAACCTCAGTCTTTTTTACTATACATTGAGGTTTTGGTACTTTATTTTGTTTCATGCAAAACACTTTGTCCTGTTTCTTGGTCAAAGAAATGTAGTTTATCTGCATCAAATGTAACCTTAATTACATCCCCTGCTTTTACATTATTTCTTGCATTTACTTTTGCAATCAATTTATGACAGTCGATGCATCCATGAATAATCGTTTCATGTCCAAGTAATTCACTTACTTCAATTTTGAAGTCAAAATTTACTTCCGGATATGTTTGCTCAACAATTTTTTCTGTATAGATATCTTCAGGACGGATTCCCATTGTTACTTTCTTTCCATGGTAGTCAGTCAATCGTTTATGCGTGATCTCTGGTAATTTAAAACTACAATCGCTAAACTTAAAACATCCATCCTCAATTACACCTTCAATGAAATTCATTGCAGGAGATCCAATAAATCCGGCAACAAATTGATTTTTTGGATGATCATATACTTCTTTTGGTGTTCCAATTTGTTGAATAAAGCCATCTTTCATTATGACAAGTCGTGTCGCCATTGTCATCGCTTCTGTTTGATCATGCGTTACATAAATTGTAGTCGCTTTTATTTTTTGATGTAATTGAATAATCTCTGAACGCATTTGTACTCTTAATTTTGCATCTAAGTTACTTAAAGGCTCATCCATTAAAAACACTTTTGCATTTCTTACAATCGCTCTACCTAAAGCTACACGTTGTCTTTGACCACCTGATAATTGTTTTGGTTTTCGCTTTAAGTAATCCGTTATTTCCAAGATTTGTGCAGCATCTTTGATTCGTCTATCAATTTCATCCTTTGGTGTCTTTTTTAATTTTAAACCAAAGGCCATGTTGTCATATACACTCATATGTGGATATAAAGCATATGATTGAAATACCATCGCAATATCTCTATCTTTACTTGGACGATCATTTTCTAATACACCATCAATATATAATTCACCTGATGAGATCTCTTCCAATCCTGCAATCATACGCAATGTTGTACTTTTTCCACATCCACTTGGACCAACAAATACAATAAATTCCTTATCTTGAATTTCAAGGTTAAAGTCAGTTACTGCATGTACATTTTTATCGTAAAACTTATTTATATTTTTTAATTCTATATTTGCCATGGTGACTCCTCTATTTCATACCTGTCATTGCGATACCTTTGATAAAGTATTTTTGGAATGTCATAAATACGATGGTTACTGGTATCATAATTAATGCTGATGCTGCCATTTGTGCTGCTAAATCTGCTGTATGTTGTTGTGCAAAGAATGATAACGCTAAAGGTAGTGTCATATTTTTTACTTCACTCAACATAATTAATGGATTTAAATAATCATTCCAGTATGTTAAGAATGTAAATATTGCAAGCGCTCCAATTGCTGGCTTGATCATTGGCAGTACAATTCTAAAGAATATTGTAATGTCGCCCGCACCATCAAGTTTTGCACTTTCTATAATTTCAGCTGGAATCTCATCACAAAATTGTTTACACAAGTAAATTCCAAATGCATTAACAAATGTAGGAAAAATTAATGCACCTGCTGTATTGTACAAGCCAAGCTTATCGATTAATAAGAATGATGGAATCATTGTTGTTTGTGCTGGAACCATCATTGTAGCCAGAACAATCATAAATAACGTTTTCTTGAAACGAAATTCATATTTCGAAAACACATACCCAACAATTGCACTCACAAACAAAATGACTAGTGTATTTGTGATGGTAATAAATGCACTGTTTTTAAACCACGTAAAGAATGGTGAATTTGTTAATACTTTTATGTATGCATCAAGTGTAAAGTGTTCTGGGAAAATATTCTTTGGTGACATTAAAATCTCTTTCGTTGATTTAAAAGAATTCAAAATCATCCAAATGTATGGAAGTATGAAGAATACAGCAATTAATGCAAGAAGCAAAAATATACTAAAACGAACAACCTGTTCTCTTTTTATTTTAAATTTCATACTAATACTCCCAATCTACTTTGTTTGCTTTTTGTTGAACCATCGTAATTCCCAAGATTATGATGAACAACACCATCGAGATCGCAGATGCATATCCCATATCTTTGGTTTCAAATGCCGTTTTATAAATATAACTTGTTAATACAAGTCCAGAATTTGCTGGACCATTTCTTAAAATCATTACCGAGAACTGTGCAAACATTTGGAAGTGTGATATTAATGTCATCAATGTGACAAACGCAAAAGTTCTACCTAGTAATGGCACAGTAATATATCTAAATTTCTGAAAACCGTTTGCTCCATCGAGTTCTGCTGCTTCATAGTAGTCCTTTGGAATCCCATCAAGCCCAGCCGTAAACAAAATTACGTTGTATCCAATATCTGCCCAAATCGTAAATATAATGATAGATATCATAACCATACTTGGATCACCTATCCAGTTAACACTCGACAAACCAAGTGCATTCAAGATCATATTGGCTAATCCATTCACAGTTGGAAATATACTTTTTCCCCAAACCACAGATGAAGCAACCAGTGGTGCAACACATGGTAAGAAGAAAATCATTCTAAACAAACTTCTTGTTTTGTTTGATTTAAACATATTTATCAACTGTGCAAGAACTAGAGACAAAATGATATTGATACATACGGTTACAAGCACGAATACCAATGTATTAACTAAAGCAATTTTAAAATTGTCATCTGCAAGTAATCTTTCAAAGTTGCTAAATCCTATAAACTCGTTTATCGAACGAAGTGGATTATAATCAAGAAACGACATCCCTAATCCAGCAACAATTGGCATAATGATAAAGACAATCATATGAATAAATACTGGAATAAGAACAATTCTCACAAATTTCTTGTTTTTCATTTTCTTCTCCTTTATGGAGTTAAGGGGAGAAATCTCCCCATCCCCCTACTTATTTATTGCGGAATTTAGTTTTTTATCTAAATCCATTAATGCATCATCAACTGATGCATATCCACCTATTGCATATTCCGTAAACACTTCATTGATTTTTTCTTTGAATGTATCCGTATTGAAATATCCAACAAAGTGTCCATCATCTAAAATCTTAACTAATGGTTCTGCATAAGGCATTTTCTTTATGAATTCTGGATCTTGCGCAACTTCTTTACTTGCTGGAATTTGAGCACATGCTACGTTGAATTCTAACAAGTTTTCTTCTTGTGCAAAGAATTCTAAGAAACGCATTGCTGCATCACTTTTTTTGCTGTTTCCATTAACTGCTAATGACCAACCTGTTTCTGCTGCAAATGATTGCGTTTCTCCATAGAATGGTAAAGAAACATAATCAAAATCTTCTCCATACTTCAATTCAAATGAAAGTTCACCTTCTGAGATTGTCCATGGCCCTCTTGGTACCATTGCAGTTGTTCCTGCAAATAGTTGTTGATATCCTTCAAGACCTTCACCACCTGTTAAACCTGATAAATCGGTTACACCATCTTTAACAACCATATCCGTAAGTTCTTGAAATGCTTTTCTTCCTTCTTCAGTATTGAATGTAAATGTACCATCTTCATTTTGATATGAGCCACCTTGTGACATAATCATTGATGTAAACATATATGTAACTGAATCCCAGTTTACAAAGTCAAATCCTTTAGTCACAAATGTATCTCCATCTTTTACTGTTGCATTTTTCGCGGCAGCACGAAGTTCTTCCCAGTTTTGTGGAACTGAAATACTCTTTTCTTCTAATATATTGTCATTTATAATCATTCCACCATACTCAATATTGAACTCTAATGGGAACCCATACAGTTTTTCTTCAAACATTAGTGATCCATATGTTGGTTCATAATATCCATCTAGAATCTCTTTTGTTAGTGTGTCGTTGATTGGAGCTAGTGCACCTGTTGGTGCAAAATCGATACCCCAACCGCCCCATAATTCATAAATATCTGCTCCACCTTCTTGTGAAAGCAAAGAAGTCTGTACTTTTGACTCGAATTGATCATATGGGAAGAATTCAAATTTAATTTCAATATCTTCATTTTCTGCTTCAAATTTAGCAGCCATTTCTTCATATGCTTTATTCCAAGCTTCATTTTGATGTCCCCAAAAAGTTAATACGGTTTTATCACTATTCTCTTCTGATGATCCTTGTCCACAAGCGGTAAGCGTAAAAACCAACATACATGCTAAGCATGCCTTTAAAAATTTCATTTTCTGTCTCCTCTATGTTTTCTTTTTAAAAATTAATTGGATTAAAGTATGTTAGATATGCTTTATTTGCTTCAAACATCTCTTTTACCATTTCGCGAATTTCTTTCATACTGCATACGCTAGCAGTAAGTGGATCCATTAAGATTGCACTAAAAATTAGATATGGATCTTTTTCTATTGCTCCTCTTACTGCAAGTTCTTCCAATCTTGATGAATTGGAAACAAGTGCTCCGATATGATCAGGCAACGTAAGTCTTTTAATTGGTGTAATTCCCATTTTTGTAGCTACTACTGGAACTTCTACACACGCTCCATCCATCAAGTTTGTTATGTAACCTTGATTTCGTAAATTTCCATTGAAGTAGAATGGTTCATGGTCTCCAAAGATTGCGTTGAATATAAATGATGCATATTCCTCCCCTCTTTCTAATTCAACCTCTCCTTCGTCTAACCATTTTTTGTATTCATCTTCCCATGTATCTTCACGCTCAAGATATTCATCTAAAATATACCCATAAGCTCCAGGATTCCATCCAGTTCCTGGTAAACAATACGTTTCAATTAAATCCTGTCTTTTTCTAAACCAAGGAATATATTCTGAGTTATGTCCACTTGATTCTGTTGGAAAGTAATGAAAATACTTAAACATTTCATTACGCACAATTTCCTCATTATAGATTTCTGGTTTTTGAATTGCTTCTTTAAGTTTTGGATATGCATCCTCACCATTCCACTTATATTCTAAATAGAATGCTTGATGATTAATCCCAGCGCATGTATATTCAATGTCTTTTGGATCTGCACCGATCCACTCAGCTAGCATACTCGCTGTTCCTTGTACACTATGACATAGACCTGTAACATTTACCTTTGTTTGTGATTGTAAGTAACTTACTAACATTGCCATTGGATTTGTATAGTTCAATACAATCGCATTTGGACAAACCTTTTCACAATCTCTGATAATATCTAACATAATTGGTGCAGTTCGTAAAAATCTGAAGATCCCTGACGGTCCTCTTGTATCACCCACACAAATATCGACACCATACTTTTTAGGAATTTCAATGTCATTTCGCCAAACTTCAACTCCACCTTGTAAAATTGTAATTAATACTCCATCCGCATCTTTTAAAGCTTCTAGCCGATCGGTTGTTGCTTTTACTGTTGCTGGATATTTACCTTTATTCAAAATCTTTTCCACACCCATTTTTGAATATTCTAATCTTTTTTCATCAATATCCATTAAGCAGATCTCGCAATCTTGAAAACTATCGAACGTAAGAATGTCTCTTACAAGATCTATAGTAAAGTCTAAAGAACCTGCTCCAATAAATGTAATCTTCTTTCTCATTTCTCCTCCTTGTTTACTAAACATAAGTGAATGTTTATCTTGTATACTGCGATAATATCACACATATTTTCGTATGTAAACCCTTACATTGATATTTTTGCTTGATTATGTATGAATAATGTATTATACTGTTTACTAAACAAGGAGAATTATTATGTCAAATTTGAGAGATGTAGCAAAAAAAGCAGACGTTTCTTTAGCTACTGTTGCTCGTGTATTATCTAATGACGAGAGTTTTAAAGTAACACCTGAAACAAAAGAAAAGATCTTCAGCGCAGCTGCAGACCTAAACTATATATACAAATCTAAAAAAACAAAAAAGAAACCATGGCGCGTTGGTTTCATCTTAGCACTGACTGCAGAAAAATATTCTGACCCATATTTCACATCTATTTTATCAGCGGCTGAAGCAGAGGCAGAGAAATTAGACATTCAACCAATTATTGCTAGGAATTATAATGAGCTTTTAAAACCTGAAATACTAAAAGAATTTTTAGATTTCGAACTAGATGGTGTAATTATCATGGAGCGTCTACCGGCTGACATGATGCAACAACTACAAAGCAAAATCCCACACATTATTGGTATTGATCCAATCCAAAGCAATCTAAATATCATTACCTTTGATGCATATCGCGCAACTACAATTGCCTTAGAACATCTAATCCAAAAAGGAAATAAACGAATTGCCTATATTGGTGGTGCAGGAATTAATGAAGTATTTGATGATACATTGCGTATGGCAGCATACAGAGAAACTTTACGCGGAAATGATTTACCTTTTGATGAAGCCATCGTGAAAAATTGTGATTGGGATCTTAACACATGCGGAAAGCAAACCGATGAAATACTTGCACTTGAAAATCGACCAGATGCTATCTTTGCAGGTAGTGATACTCTGGGATCCGTAATACTTGGACGCATTTTTGCATCTGGGTTACGATGTCCGGATGATATTTCTGTCATTGGCTTTAACAACATCCCTACATCAGAACATACAACCCCACCACTTAGTACGATTGAAGTACCTACAAAAACAATTGGAAAACTTGCAATCAAACGACTTCACGAACTACTTACAAATACAGACACAGAAATTTATACAATTTCATTACCTGTCACACTAATCGAACGTGAATCTACAGGAGGAAAATCAAAATGAAATATTTTTTAGGTATTGATGGCGGAGGAACAAAAACTAAGTTTCTAATAACAGATGATAGTGGAACCATTATCTCTGAATCCATTCAACCAACCTCACATTATCTACAAGCCGGATTTGATGGTGTAACAAAAGTCCTCAATGATGGAATTGATGATTGCCTTAGTCAAGCAAATCTTAACCGAAATCAAATTAGTTATTGTTTTGCAGCATGTGCTGGATATGGTGATATTATCGATGATGATCCTAAGATTGAACAAAGCGCAAAAAACGCATTACAGTCAATTCCTTTTACCATTGGTAATGATAACGAAAATGCATTAGCGGGTTCGCTTGGCGGAAAACCAGGTATTAACATTATCGCTGGAACTGGAAGTATCGGAATGGGAATTAACGAACATAATGAAAGTTATCGTTCAGGTGGATGGCATCACGCATTTCTTGGCGATGAGGGTAGTGCATATTGGATTGCTAGCAACATGTTACGATTATATACGCGTCAAAGTGACCATCGAGATAAAAAAACAATGCTTTATTCCTATTTAAATGAGATCATGAATTGGACAAATGACTCCGATATGCTTCGTGATTGTGTTGTTGCTATGAATTATGATCGCACACAAATCGCTGCACTTGCTAAACACGCATACATACTAGCTCAAAAAAATGATCCAGCTATTTTATCAGTATACGATCAAGCAGCAAAAGAACTTTCGGACATCATAAAAGCAATTTATCATACGCTACACATGGAATACGCAAAAGTTTCATATAGTGGAGGTGTATTTTCAAGTGGTTCCTATATCTTAGAACCATTAAGAAAACATCTTGAAGATATTAACATCGACTTAGTCGAACCGGTTTTACCACCAGATAAAGGTTCTGTCTTACTTGCAATGAAATATGGAAATATAGAAATAACTGACAAACTGATAAGCAAACTAAAAACAGCATAATACACAAAAAGACGACGAAGATTTACTCTTTGTCGTCTTTCTCATTTTTTCTAAATAGAATTCGATAAATCGATATCAATGGATGGTATTTTGGTGAAATCATTTGTGAAGTCTCTAAGAAAATCTCAAGACCAATAAATAATAACGCCACACATAGCAATCCAATTTTTTGATTTAGAATGTATACATATGCAACAATACCAAATGACATGGTTATCGCATAAATAATAAGTACGGTATTACGATGTCCAAAACGTCGCATGAGTACGTGATGGAAATGTCCTTTGTCTGCATCCGTGAATTTCTTTCCACTAAAAGTTCTTCTCACAATTGCACTTAAGGTATCCACAATTGGTACACTTAATAACAACATTGGAAAACCTAATGTGATAAATGTAGAACCTTTAAATCCCATTAAGGAAATTGCGGCAACCACAAACCCAAGGAACAAAGCCCCACAATCACCCATGAAAATTTTCGCAGGATGAAAGTTAAAGAATAAAAATCCTAATGTTGAACCAGCAATAATCAATGAAATCATTGCGATATCTGGTCGATCATCTGCCACGGAAATCGCAGCAATTGTCAAGAAGACAATCGTTGTAATTCCACCAGCAAGTCCATCCAACCCATCTACAAGATTGATGGCATTACTAATCCCTATAATCCATACAAAAGTAACTAGGAATGAAACTACACCCATATTGATAACAATACCAAATGGTAAGTGAATCACACCTAACTCGACTCCACCTACTTTGATTAGAATATATGCTGCTAATACTTGAAAGGCAATTTTTAGTATGGGTTTCAAATCCAACATATCATCAATTAGACCGCCGATAAACATAACCGTTGATCCAATCAATAAACCACGAAAAGCATCATCAATTCCATCCATAAAGAAGGTCATGGATAAGATAAATGCAACATAAATAGCAATACCACCCACTCTGGCAATTTTTCCATGATGAATGGTTCGCTCATTTGTATGTGCATAAATATCTAATTTAATCCCGATACGATTTACGATGGGAGTAATCACTGTCGACAGTAATAAAGGTACAACTAAGTAAAGTACCCATTGCATGTGCGAGCACCCCCTTAGCTAACGATATCTAGGTTTTCTAATAGAACTCCACATCCCTCAGCAACACAACTTAATGCGTTTTCAGCGATGTATACAGGAACTCCTAGTTCATTTGCAAGCAGTTCATCAATTCCATGTAACAAGGCACCACCACCTGTAATAACTATACCGCGAGTTACGATATCACTACTTAATTCTGGAGGTGTTTGTTCAAGAACAACTTTACAAGCACTTACGATTTGCACAAGGTGCTCACGCATTGCTTCTTCTGTTTCAGCACTAGTTAGTGTAATTTTGTGTGGTAATCCAGTCACAAGGTCACGTCCACTTACTTCTACAGATTCTTTTCTTGTTTTTGGCCAAGCTGTACCCACTTCTTTTTTGATGTGTTCTGCTGTACGTTCACCAATCAACAATTTCTTTTTATCTTTTACATATTTAATAATATCTTTATCTAATGTATCCCCAGCGATTTTTAATGATGTACTAGTTACAATTTCACCTAATGATAAAACTGCGATATCAGTAGTTCCCCCACCTATATCAAGTACCATACATCCACTTGGTTTACTAATATCCAAACCAGCTCCAACGGCAGCTACTTTTGGTTCTTCTTCAATAAATACTTTCTTCGCACCTGCACGGTATGCACAGTCACGGATCGCATTACGTTCTACACTTGTAATGTTACTTGGGCAACAAATCAAAATTGTTGGACGTTTGAACATCCCTTTAATATTGATTTTCTTTAAGAAGTAGTTAAGCATAATTTCAGTTACCTCAAAATCAGCAATCACTCCATCTTTTAATGGACGAATTGCTAAGATTTTACCAGGTGTTCTACCTAACATATCTTTCGCTTCATTACCAGCAGCTAAACAGCGTTTGCTATCTGCATCTATCGCAACTACAGAAGGTTCATCAACGACGATTCCTTCACCTTTAACATAAATTAATAAGTTTGCTGTACCTAAGTCGATACCAACTTCTTTGCTAAAAAACATCATCTTCCTCGCTTTCTACAATTTCATACATTTTCACGCTTTATCATTATAGCACAAATGTTTGAAATGAAAAGATTTGCTAGAGGAAAACTATTTTTTACATATTTCAACTATTTCATGACCATAATGTATAAAAAAAGGAATCTTGGTATGTACCAAAACCCCGTATCTTGCTTATATTTCTGTATCTTCTTGGGTTGGTTTATGTGCCAATCGATAATCGACAAATTGTTTCGTTAAGTAGTATAAAGCCGCAAAAACTGGCACTCCAATAAACATACCTACAAACCCAAATAATGCGCCACCAACTGTAACTGAGAATAGTACCCAGAAACTTGGTATCCCTAATTTATCTCCAAGGATTTTTGGTCCAAGAATATTTCCATCAAATTGTTGCAACACAAAGACAAAGATTGCAAAATATAATGCTTGAATTGGCTCAACTAATAGTAAGATAAATATGCCTGGGATTGCTCCAATGAACGGACCAAATACAGGAATCATATTCGTAACTCCTACAATTACACTAATAAACGGTGCATAGCTGATTCCTAATAATTCCAATCCAACATAACATATGATCCCGATGATAAGTGAATCTAAGGCTTTACCAACAATAAAGTCATAGAAGATTCTACGTAATACTGGAAAGAAATCTTCAAAGAATGTAGACACCTTACTTGGAAAAATCGCTTGGTTTAATTTTCTAAATTGTGAAATGAAGCGCTCTTTATCCATCAACATATACACACCAGCAATAATTCCAACTAGCACTTTTATGATAAGTGAAATAAATCCTAACCCAAAATTAAAGATCGTTGGTGCATACGCTTGAATATTCTTTAATAAATCACCAAGTAAATCTTCACTAGATTCTAAAATACCTTGCATTTCAGCTTGGTCAATGTGAAAGAAGTTTAATGTATCTTGCATAAACGTTTCAAATGTCTTCAAATAATTATCATAATTTGCAAGTAAATGGTCCAACGAATCACGCATTTGATTTCCAATGACAAAGATTAGCAAACCCACAACCACCACACCAAAGATAACTGCAATAATCGCAGAGATATTTCGTATTGCTTTTTTAGAGAATGGTAGTTTGGCAAATACCTTTTCTTCTAACATCATCATGACTGGATTCATTAAAAAGGCAATCGCAAACCCAATCACAAATGGCATTAATACTTGGAATACATTATTTACCCACACCTTCAATACTTCAAAATTGCTGAAGAAAAAGTAAATAGCTATCGCAATAAATGCAACTAGCCCACCAATGTATACGGTCTTCTTACTTCGTTCATCTAAATTAAACTTCATACATTTCCCTCACTAACACTTTATCGATAAATGGTTAAGCTAAATAGAAACTGTGTTGCCAAATACGAAAGTGCAAATGACAGCAATATCAACAACAAGCGAACCTTTTGTGGATTGCTTGTAAAACATAGTTTATCAAAACGTACTGCAGTGAGTGCCCACATACTTAAAGCAAACATCACAATATACGCTCCAACTTCTACAATATGAATTACACTCATGCTTCTAACTCCTTCTTATTCATTTCACTACATCCTAAAATCAAAAGGAAGAGTGTTCCTGTTTGAACCCAGAAAACTGGAAAATCAATAATACAGAATGCAATCGTACTAAGTAGTACCCCAGTAATTAGAGTTGCAGTACTTGCATCAATACGACGAGCAATCATACGAATGTATCGTTTTACTTGGCTTAGTATGTATCCACCAATAAAAATCGTTCCGATTAAACCAAAAGAAATAAATGGTTCAATAAACATTGAATGTGTATGTGGTGCAGAAATTCCTAAGCGTTTTGATAGATGAGAAGCTCCCCATTTATCAACATATGCATTATAGTAATTTGGATAGAAGTGATAGTACGTCAACGGACCTTTTCCAAACAACCATGTATCTTTTACCATCAATGATGCGGTTTGCCAAATGTGCAAGCGTCTACCAATACTCAATCCTTGTGAAGCAATACGTGGTAGTAATCCAGGTTTTAATGCAAGAAGGCCTAATGCCGCACCTATTCCTGCAATACTTGCAATAAACGTTTTATACCATTTTGCCACCAATAGCATTCCTAGAAGTGCAACTGCTAAACATAACCAAGCAATTCTACCTCCAGTTAAGAAAATACCAAATAAGTTGATCACTCCGGCAATCACATAGAATATTCTTCTTGATGTTGGTCTTGTAAACATAAATTGATGTACACAAAATGTACTTGAAAACACTAACATCATGGCATAATAATTCGCATTAAAGAAGAATGTATGAACGCGATGTTCTGGCTTGTTTTGGATATCAAAAAAACCGTGCATAGCATCTACATTATTCATATAGTAAATATTTTCACCAATTGCATACACCACACTAACAATGCTTAGCACAATCATAACGTTAATTACAATTTCAAGTAAGCTGCGATGTATATATTTTCGAAAATACACAACATTAATAAATATCGCTCCCATTCCTACACTTAATAGTGCACCTAAATAGTTTTGAAATAGTAAGGATACAACAAAAAGATAAATAGCAAACATAAATAGTAAATTTGCTCGTTTTACACTTTTCATGATCATTGGCATTTTCTTTCTTACCAATACATAAATCGCGATTCCAATAACTGTGGCAATCGATACTACATAAGGTAAAAATAAGGAAGCACACATGATTACAATCAATTTGTCTTCCAATGTATAAATATGTCTAAAGTCGTATAAAAAACTTCGTATATGTCCCATAGGTCTAACCTCGCATATAGAATTATACCATAGCCAAATTGAAAGACAAACTAGCGATGGTTTTATTCACATTACAATATTGAAAGAATACAAGTGAAATCACATAGAAAAGTAAGCACACCAATAAAAAAACACCATACATTTTTTAATGTACAGCGTTAACTTTTGAGTATCTTTTTAGTCCACATGATTTGTCTATGAAAACTTATAAGTCCTATACTAAAATACTTTAATTCTTCTTTTTGATGATAAAGTAACTTGTGATTAATCCACCTAGAATAATCAAATAAATAGTCGCTGGCATCACTAAGTAAATAAGTAGATCTTCCGATTCAATATCCATATAGAAATCATAACTCAAATAGAATTGCATCAATGCAGCAAACAGTACAAATCCGATTGCTATTTTTATTACTAATAATATGGTTTTTTTATTTTTCATGTTCCCCTCATTCTATCAAACACAGTTTTTTATGATTTGAATTTTAGTACTCTTTTAATTACCAAAATAAAAATCAAACAAGCAGATAATCCAAAGAAGATACTACTTGATAAGAAGGATAACTTTGGTCCAATCGTGTAAATCGCTCCTGCATACACACCACCAATAACCATCCCCATAGACTTCATTGAATTATAAAATCCCATAACTTCTCCACTATGTGCTTCATCTGCGTGTTTTGCACACAAGTCTTGAATGAGTGGAATATAAATCGCATTAGCTCCAAAGAATAAAATATTGAAGAACGCAAATGGAATAACATCTACACTCATATACACCCCAAAGAGTAGTAATGCTGCAATCATACAAACTACAACAAATGATTTTGCCACATTGGTATGACGCATAATCCATAAAGAAATTGTTGTATTGGCAAGTAAGGAAATTAGTCCTACTACTGCTTTCATGATTCCGTTATAACTTGAGTTGAAATTGAATACATCTTTAAGATAATAGTTCAAACTTTGATCATACGTTGTTGTTGCTAATGACGTTAAAAATACGACGATAAACAACACAACAAATCCAACATTCATAAACTTACGCGCATTGAAGAATGCACGAAATGGATTTGCTTCTTTAGAAAATGAGAATTTTTCAGTTTGGATTTCTTTATCCTCTTCTAAAATAAAATAGAACAAGATTCCACTGGCTACAAGTGTGACAACTTGCAACATAAATGTAAACTCCGTCGATATCAATCCACTAAATCCACCAATCATAAACCCAAATGCACCAAACACAGTTTGTATAGTTGCGTTGAGTGCCAAAAACTTCCCACGATTTTCATAATCTGCTTTATGAATGATATACGTTAATTGACTTACGAAGATTCCACCAACAAAGAACCCACTAACCATTCGTGCAATCATAATAAGAATTGGTGTTTTAAATACCATAAATAGGAATTGACCAAGTCCATACCCACAACAACAAATTAATAATGTCTTTTTACTACCAAGGCGTTTGCCTAGGGTTGCCCACATTGGTGAAAACAGAAAGTTTGTAAATGACATCCCAGCATACACAAAGCCAAACATATAGTCTGGCATGTGTAGATTTTTTAATAATGTAGGGGTGATTGGATGGGCAAAGTTTGCCGCCATAATCTCAACAGCAACAACGACTAAAAATAAATACATTCTACGATTTTGTTGCTTACTCATTACGTAACTCCAATAGTATATCTCTAAGTTCTGCTGCACGTTCGAAATCTAGAACTTTTGCGGCATCTTTCATTTCTTTCTCAATATTCTTAATCATCTTATCTTTATCTTTTTTCGACAATTTCTTATCTTTATTCATGTATTTTTTTGCCATCTCTTTTGTTTCTACAGAGTGCAATGCTTCATGAATCGGTTTAATAATTGTTTTTGGTGTAATTCCATGTTCTTTATTGTATGCTTCTTGAATTGCACGACGACGACTGGTTTCATCGATTGCATATTGCATACTATCCGTCATTTTATCTGCATACATAATGACACGTCCATGTTCATTACGAGCTGCACGTCCAATAATTTGGACAAGTGAACGTTTGCTTCGCAAGAATCCTTCTTTGTCTGCATCAAGAATACAGATCAAACTAACCTCAGGAATATCTAGCCCTTCTCGCAACAAGTTAATCCCAACTAGTACATCATATTTACCTTGACGTAGTTCACGAATGATTTCTGTACGCTCAATGGTTGTGACTTCGTGGTGTAACCATGCAACTTTGAAATCCAGTTGCTTTAGATGGGCAGTTAATTCTTCTGCCATACGCACTGTTAACGTAGTAATCAAAGTTCTTTCGCCACGTTCAATTTGACTGTTGATTTCATCCACAATATCATCGATTTGTCCCATTGTTTTACGGATCTCCACATTTGGATCTAAGAGTCCGGTTGGACGAATGATTTGTTCGACAATTTCTCCATCCGTTTTTTCAAGTTCATAATCACCAGGTGTCGCACTTACATAGATTGCTTGATTGACTTTTCCTTCAAACTCTTCAAATCGTAATGGACGGTTATCTAGCGCACTTGGTAGACGGAATCCATAATCTACAAGGGTTGTTTTTCTAGCACGGTCACCATTAAACATCCCGCGGATTTGCGGTAAACTTACGTGACTTTCATCCACAACAATTAAAAAATCATCTGGGAAATAATCAAATAAGGTATATGGCATTTGGCCTGGAGCACGTCCATCAATATGACGTGAATAGTTTTCAATACCTGGACAAACTCCAAATTCACGAAGTGCTTCTACATCATATGAACAACGTTGTTCCAAACGTTGTGCTTCTAGTAATTTATCATCCGCACGGAAGAATTCTAAACGATCTTCCAGTTCTTTTTCAATACCTACACAAGCACGTTCAATTTGTTCTTTTGGTGTGGCATATCCACTAGCTGGATAAATATTATACAGTTGATATCCTTGGTGTACTTTTCCAGTTAATGGATCGACTTCTACAATTCGTTCCACAATATCATCAAACAATTCAATACGTAAAATGTAATCATCTGTATATCCCAGTCCAATTTCTATACTATCTCCACGCACTCGGAAGGTACCCTTTTTAAGGTCCATATCGTTACGCACATATTGACGAGCAACAAGATTCCCAATTAATTCTTTACGATCAATTTGTTCATTCACTCGAATGTTCATAAACATTCCACGATAAATGGATGGATCACTACTACCATAGATACAAGCTACCGAAGCAACAATAATCGTATCACGACGTTCCAATACACTATTTACTGCAGACATACGAAGCATCTCAAGTTCTTCATTTTGCTTTGTTGTTTTATCAATATATGTATCACTTGTGGGAATATAGGCTTCTGGTTGATAGTAATCGAAATTTGATACGAAATATTCCACTCGATTATGTGGGAAGAATTCTTTAAACTCCGTATACAATTGTCCAGCAAGTGTTTTGTTGTGGACAAACACCAATGTCGGTTTATTTACCTTCGCAATTACATTCGATACAGTAAAGGTCTTACCAGTACCTGTTGCCCCTAGTAAGACTTGTTCTTTTTTATTATCAAGAATTCCTTGCGTCAACTCTTCGATTGCGTGAATTTGGTCTCCTTGTGGTTGGAATTCACTTACCAACTGAAACAATTGTTCTTCCATAGCATCCTCCCTTTGTATGCATCATTCTACCATAGAAGGCCTACTTTGTATAGAAATCCAACCTCCTACTTTTATGTGATTTTAAACGTAAAAACCTGGATTTCTCCAGGCTTTGTCTTTACTATTTTACGACTTCAATCGCTTTTAATAATTGTACGTCCAATGTTGCTTTTTCATCATGCCATTTACGTGCACACGCTGAATTTAAAGCAGTTAAAATATCATCATTGATCGTTTCACTAATTTCAAGTTGGTTATCTTTTTCAAATTGTTTTACTACATCTGCTGTTTTTTGTGAGTAGTATCCATCTTGACGATCTACATCATAACCTAAGAAATCCAAATAGATTTGCGCATCTTGAATCCCTGCACCAACAGCGTCTACTTTGTATGCAGTTGTATCTGCACTAGGTGCAAAGGTTAATGCAGTTGGTAAATTGACTTCTTCATCTGGTTTCAATCCAACCTTATTAATTTTCTCTTTGCTTGGTGTTAACCATTCCGCAACTGTAAATTTAAAGATACTTCCATCATTGAAATCAATGGATTGTTGGACTGTACCTTTTCCATAACTTTTTGTTCCTACTAAGGTTGCATCCAAGTGTTCTTGGAAAGCAGCGGCTAGTAATTCTGACGCACTTGCTGTATTTGCGTTCATTAAAATTGCATAATGATCAAATGTATACTCATCTTCAACATTACTTGATTCATAAGATGTTAAATTTCCATTTTTATCTTCTTGGTAAATAACAGTTTTTCCTGAACCCATAAAGATTCCAGCGATATCCAATGCAGTTTGCACATAACCACCACCATTATTACGTAAATCAAGCACGATGCTTTTTACGTTTTGTTCCTTAAATGATTTTGCATATGCAGCTACTTCATCCGCTGTGTTATCTGAAAATGAAGACAATTCAATAATTCCTACACCATCTCTGACATATCCATAGGCAGTAATGGAAATGGTTGCACGTGTCATCTCTACTGTTTTCACTTCTGAACCACGTTTGATTTCAACACGTACTTTTGTGCCTTCTTCTCCCATGATCATTTCTTTAATCTTATCGATGTCCACATCTGTAATATCCACTCCATCGACTTTGGTAATGACATCTCCTTGAATTAATCCACCTTTTTCAGCTGGTGAATCTTTATATACTTTATCTACTAGAATGGTATCATTTTGTCGGTAATACTGAATTCCTATTCCTGTTAAGGATCCACTTAATGAAGTCATTAAACTCTCTGCTTCTTCAGCGTTTAAATATTGTGTATGTGGATCTGCTTCATTGTAGTTTGCTAATCCAAAGATACTTTGATCCAGTAAGTATTCGCTAATATCTTTTTCATCTTTACCAAAGTACCATTCATTTTGCATGATTTCGTAAATTTCGTTGAATTTTCTTGATTCACTTTCCAATGATCCATTATTGTTGTTGATCATTGGTGTTGCACTTGTCACATGATTAAATAGGTATCCCCCTAAGAAAAATACAATGCATAGTGCAACAGTTAGAATTTGTTTTCTTCGTTTTTTACGTAGTTCTTCTAATTCATCAGGCCATACATGCTTTTCAACCTTGATTTTACGTGTATTGTTTTCGTCCATAATCTTTCCTCGCTCAATAATTTTACCACAACAAGCACCATAAACAAATGAAATCCATGTGAACGAAAGAAAACCTTCAAACATCGTCTGAAGGTTACCCTGTTATTTTATATCTTTATATGTGCAAACTTCGATACGCACTATGTGAATATCTTTTCCTGGCGTTCCATTTTGGTCAGCTTGTAGTGAAGCCATTTCATCTACAACATCCATACCATGAACAACCATTCCAAACACCGTATGCACACCATCTAACCAAGGAGTTCCTCCTAGACTTTGATATGCATCTTTGATGTTGTCGTAGTTTGCATTTGAATTATCATAGCTTTGGCTAAATCCATTACTTGAAGTTGCTTGTACGATAAAGAATTGTGAACCATTCGTATTTGGTCCACTGTTGGCCATTGATAATGCACCACGTACATTGATTAAGTGACTTGAGAATTCATCTTCAAAGCTACTACCCCAAATACTTTCTCCACCACGTCCAGTTCCTTCTGGATCTCCACCTTGTACCATAAAATCTTGGATAACACGGTGGAAGGATACATTATTATAGTATCCATCTTTTGCATGTGTGATAAAGTTTTCTACCGCTTTTGGTGCCTCTTCTTCAAATAAGACAAGATCAATTTCTTTTTCTACACCATCAACTGAGACAAACATCTTAACTGCAAGCATATCATCTGTATATGCCTTGCTCACTTGAATTAACTCTTCACTTCTTTTTTCTTTTTCTTCTTCTTTTGTATCTTGCACATTACTCTCATCTTCTGTTTTTTCACCAGAACATGCAACTAGCATCCCAATCATACAAAACGACAATATTAATTTCTTTAACACGATTTTATGCTCCTCTAACAATTGGATAGTTAACTGTTAACGCACGAACTTCTTCTTTGATTTTTGCAAGTTCTGCTTCATCATCGATGTTTTTAAGTGCGCGTGCAATCCAACGTCCAACTTGTTCAAATTCTTTTTCTTTAAATCCACGAGTTGTCATCGCCGGTGTTCCTAAACGAATTCCACTTGTCGTGAATGGTTTTTCCTCATCAAAAGGAATGGCATTTTTATTACATGTAATTCCTGCTTTATCTAATGCTTTTTCACATGCTTTTCCCGTAAGACCAAATGATTTTTTCACATCGACTAATAATAAGTGATTATCTGAACCACCAGCAACTAAACGGAATCCTTCTTCTGTTAATACAGTTGCTAATGCTTTGATGTTTTTGATTACTTGTTCTTGGTAAGTTTTAAATTCTGGTTGTAATGCTTCATAGAAACATACGGCTTTTGCGGCAATGACATGCATTAATGGACCACCTTGCATTCCTGGGAATACCGAACGGTCTAAATCTTTCGCGAATTTTTCTTTGCACATTACAACTCCACCACGAGGTCCACGTAAGGTTTTGTGAGTTGTTGTTGTCACAAAATCTGCATATGGAACCGGATTTGGATGTAATCCTGCAGCAACTAACCCTGCAATGTGTGCCATATCTACCATGAAGTAACATCCAACTTCATCACAAATCTCTTTAATTCGAGCAAAATCGATAATTTTACTATACGCACTTGCTCCAGCAACTAGTAGTTTTGGTTTTTCTGTTAAAGCAATTTCACGCAGTTGATCATAATCGATTTCTTCTGTTTCTTTGTCTACTCCATAACTAACAAAGTTATATAGAAGTCCTGAAAAGTTTAATGGGTGTCCGTGTGTAAGGTGCCCACCTGCTGCTAAATCCATACCGAGCACTTTATCTCCTGGTTGTAATACAGTTAAATATACTGCCATGTTTGCTTGACTACCAGAGTGTGGTTGTACATTTGCATGTTCTGCTCCATATAGTTCTTTAAGACGTTCACGTGCTAAGTCTTCAACAACATCCACGTATTCACATCCACCGTAGTAGCGTTTTCCTGGATATCCTTCTGCATATTTGTTTGTTAGTACAGATCCTGCTGCATCAAGCACATCTTGACTTACGTAGTTTTCTGAAGCAATTAATTCAATGTTGTATAATTGGCGATCTGCTTCTTTTTGAATCGCATCAAATATTTCTTTATCTTTCATCTAGTTCTTTCTCCTCTATGACACATACTTTATCGATTCGTCTTTGGTGTTTTTCTTCTTTCGAAAACTCTGTTTCTAACCAAATACGTACAATTTCTTTCATTACAAGTTCACCAATGACACCTTGTCCTAAGGCAAGTACATTGGAATCGTTGTGTTCTCTTGTGAGTTTTGCACTCACGATATCACTAACTAATGCACAGCGTACACCAACAACTTTATTAGCTGTAATACTTGCACCAATTCCTGTTGTACATAGTACAATCCCACAATCATTACTTCCTTTTGCGACCGATTTAGCGGCAGGATATACCGTGTCTGGATAATCCATGGAGGATATATCATGTGTCCCAAAGTCTTCAACTTCATGACCCAATTCCTGTACATACGTTTTTACAATTTCTTTGTAATCATAAGCTCCATGATCACATGCTAATGCAATTTTCATTTCTGTTCCTCCTGTAATACTGCTTGTATCTGTGCAAGTGAATACTTTCCTTCGCGAACTACACGAACGTCTTCACCTGTTAGATCTACGATTGTACTTGCAACATTTTCTTTCGCTTGACCAATTACGATTGCATCGATTCGTCCATCTAGTTGTTGCAGTACTTCTGTTTCATCTTTTCCTGGTGTTTGTCCTGACACATTTGCTGAAGTGACCAACATCGGTCCTTCTTCCAACATATCTAAAACAAATGCATCATCAGGAATACGAATCGCAATGGTTGGCTTCCCATCACTTACATATGCTGGAATTTCTTCCTTTTTATTTACAATGACCGTGAGTGCTCCTGGCATAAAATGTTTATACAGTGCATCCATTTTCCAATCCACATTCGCAATGGCTTTGATTTGTTGCAAATCTTTTACCATCGTTGGAATGGGCTTATCACGATCGCGATCTTTTGCTTGTTTTAATGCTTCAAGTGCATCGGGATTTCCATATCTTACACCAACCCCGAATACCGTATCTGTAGGAAATGCGATGACCTTTCCTTTATATATATAGTCTTTGATTTCCTTTATTTCAGCGGTTGTGAAAATTTTAGTCTTCATAACCTTCACCACTTGCTTTTGCACGATAAATTTGTGCTTTTAATTCATTGTATGCTGCAAGTGACATCATCACCACTGGTTGACCTTCACTACGTTTGATTAATACTTCATCATGTTCTTCTGTAAGCGCTAAAGCGGACGCTAAATGATTCAATAATAATGCCTCTTCAACTATCTTCATTTTATCACTTCCTTCATCCTATTATTATACGCTATTTATGTACGGATACAATTTTAGATATCACTTATTTTATTATGTTTTTTACTTGATTTTTAGCAAAAACATTGAAAACATTTTCATTATACACCAAATTGTTACAAATTTTTACATTTTCTTTCATATTCTCTTGCATTTCGCGAATAACTCGATATAATGAATATTATTATATATAATGTAGTGTAGTTATAAAGGGGGAACAGAATATGAAACTAAAAGGTTCACAAATCATTATGGAAATATTAATGGAACATGGTGTTGATACTGTCTTCGGTTACCCTGGTGGTGCCGCCCTTTTTATCTATGATTCTTTGTACGATTACCAAAAGCAAATTAAGCATGTACTTACAGCACACGAACAAGGTGCTGCACACGCAGCTGATGGATACGCAAGAGCGACAGGTAAAACGGGAGTATGTTTTGCAACAAGTGGGCCAGGAGCAACAAACTTGGTTACAGGAATTGCAACTGCACAAATGGACAGCATCCCACTGGTCGCTATCACTGCCAATGTAACAGATGATCTCATTGGACGTGATGCATTCCAAGAGGTATCGATTACAGGAGTTACATTACCAATTACAAAACACAATTATTTCGTTAATCGTGTAGAAGACTTAGCTGATGCATTACGTGATGCATTCCGCATCGCACAAGAAGGACGTAAAGGTGCCGTACTTGTCGATGTCACAAAAGATGTATCAAATGCACTTTGTGAGTTTACACCAGAGAAGCCTAGACCACTTGCACCACATCCTACGATCAACCCAGATAAAATTGAAGAGATCGCAGAAGTAATCAACAGTGCAAAAAAACCAGTTGTTTACTTTGGTGGAGGAGTTGCGAGTTCTGATGCTAGAGAACAACTTGCAACATTCTTAGACAAGATTGATGCACCAGCAACGTATACACTAATGGCTGCTGGTATTCTTGATGCAGATGATCCAAAAAACTTAGGATTGATTGGAATGCATGGAAGCATGGCAGCCAATCGCGCAGTAGATGCAGCGGATTTAGTTATTGCTTTAGGTACACGTTTCTCAGACCGTGTTGCATTAAATCCAAATCGCTTTGCGCAAAATGCAGCAATTATCCAAATTGATATCGATGAAAGTGAAATCAATAAAAACGTTGTGATTAACTACGATGTTGTTGCTGATATTAAAGAAGCTCTTGAGATGTTAATTCCACTTGTGGATAAAGCAGACCATAAGAATTGGGTCCAAAAAGTGCATGGTTGGAAAAAGGATATCAATGTTCCTTTAGAAAATGCACCACTTCGACCAAAAGAAGTAATTCAAAAAGCTTGTCAGCTTACCGATAAAGAAACCATCTATGTAACCGACGTTGGACAACACCAACTTTGGGCTGCACAGTTCATTAAACACAAGAACACAAAATCATTCTTAACAAGTGGTGGTCTTGGAACGATGGGATATGGATATGGTGCTGCTATTGGAGCACAACTTGGACAACCAGATAAACGCGTTATCCATTTTACTGGAGATGGTAGTTTCCATATGAATTTAAATGAGGCATGTACAGCAGTCTCACAAAACTTACCAATCATTACCATCATTATGAACAATCATGTCCTTGGTATGGTATACCAATGGCAAACTGTGTTCTATGATAAACACTACTCACAAACCGAACCACAACGGAAAACCGACTTTGTGAAACTCGCAGAAGGATTTGGTGCAACTGGATATCGTGCAACCACTCCTGAAGAGTTCATAGATGCATTTACTAAAGCACTACAAAGTGATGGTCCTGTATGGATCGATTGTGAAATCAATAAACTTGAGCGTGTACTTCCAATGATTCCAAACGGTGGAACAATTGAAGACATGATGATCGGTTAGGTAAGGGGGATAACATGAAAAAAGAAATTATTAGCGTATTTGTTGAAAACAAAGCAAATGTACTTACCCGTATTGTTAGCTTATTTGGGCGAAGAGGCTTCAACATCGATTCTCTTACTGTGAGTGCAACAAACGATCCTAGCATTTCTAGAATCACCGTTGTATTTATCGGTAATGATCAATCGTTATCACAGATTCTTACACAAACGCGAAAGCTAGAAGTTGTTAAAGACATCTTCACTTTAGAAAAAGAAAGTAGTTTATATCGCGAACTGTTACTGATGAAAGTTAGTGCAGATAAAAAAGTACGTTCTGCAATCAAAGAGATTGTCGATATATATAGGGGGAAAATTATTAGCTTAAGCAAAGATTCTCTCATTGTTGAGTTAACAGGAGCACCTGAAAAACTCGATGGGTTCATGGATCTCATGGATTGTTATGAGATTATCGAAGTTTGTAGAACTGGTATTACAGGTATTTCAAGAGGTCCGTTAAGTAATACGGATTCAGACGATTGAGGAGGAGAACAAGATGATTAAGAAATATTATGACACAGATTGTAATTTAGGTTTATTGGATGGAAAAACTATCGCAATTATTGGGTATGGTTCACAAGGACATGCACATGCACAAAACCTTAAAGATAGTGGAGTGAACGTAATTGTTGGATTACGTGAAACAAGTAAAAGTGTTGAAGAAGCAAAAGCTGCAGGTTTAACTGTAATGTCTGTTGAAGATGCTGCAAAAGCTGCTGACTTTGTAATGATGTTAGTACCAGATGAAACATGTGCAGACATCTACAAAAACCAAGTAGAAAAACACATGAAAGATGGAGACGTGTTAATGTTTGCTCACGGGTTTAACATTCACTTCCACCAAATTCAACCAGCTGACTACATTGATGTAATCATGGTTGCACCTAAAGGACCTGGACATACAGTACGTAGTGAATATACAGAAGGAAAAGGTGTCCCTTCTCTAATCGCTATCCACCAAGACAACAGTGGTAAAGCAAAAGACTACGCACTAGCATACGCTTGTGGAATTGGAGCTGGACGCGCAGGAATCCTTGAAACAACATTTAAAGAAGAAACTGAAACTGACCTATTCGGTGAACAAGCAGTTCTTTGTGGTGGGGTTACAGAATTAATGTTAGCAGGATTTGAAACATTAGTTGAAGCTGGATATGAACCAGAAATGGCATACTTCGAATGTGTTCACGAAATGAAATTAATCGTTGATTTAATCAACTCAGGTGGATTTGAAATGATGCGTTACTCAATTTCAAATACAGCGGAATACGGAGATTACCGCACTGGAAAACGTATGATTACTGAAGAAACACGTAAAGAAATGAGAAAAGTATTAGCAGAAATCCAAGATGGAACATTCGCTAGTGAATTTATCCAAGAAATGAAAGCTGGAAACAAAGCAAAATTCTTAACTACACGTACAAAAGAAGCATCTACAGAACTATGTAAAGTTGGTAAAGAATTACGTAGTATGTACAGCTGGTTACAGAAATAATTAAAGAAGGCAGCTTGCCTTCTTTTTCTACATTATGAATCGAAATGAAATATTGAAACTAGCGATCAAAACTTGGGGAGTCGATGCACAAACCAACTGTGCAATGGAAGAACTTGCTGAGTTAATCCAAGCGATTTCAAAGTTTAAAAGAGGTTACGATAATAAAGAAGATATCATTGATGAAATTGTTGATGTACAAATTATGATTGATCAAATCAAGCTTATATGCGACATTGATGATACAATGTTAGAAAAGCGAGCGACTTACAAGTTGCAACGTATCAAAAACCGTTTAGAGGAGTAGAACTATGATTGATAAGAAAAATCTAAGAAGTGCAAATGTTACGGAAGGTGTAGAAAAAACACCTGCACGTAGTTTGTTTTATGCAATGGGATATACAAAAGAAGAATTGGATCGACCACTAATTGGTGTAATAAGTGCACATAGTGAAGTTGTACCTGGACATATTCATCTAGATAAAATCGCGGAAGCGGTAAAAGTTGGAGTTCGTATGGCCGGTGGTACCCCAATTGAAATTCCTTCGATTGGGGTTTGTGATGGAATTGCAATGGGACATGAAGGTATGAGATACTCACTTCCTTCACGTGAACTGATTGCAGACTCTGTTGAAAGTATGACAATTGCCCATGCACTTGACGGACTTGTCTTAGTCCCTAACTGCGACAAAATCGTTCCTGGAATGATCATGGGAGCAAGTCGCATCAATATTCCAACTGTTGTATGTAGTGGTGGACCTATGCTTGCAGGAAATGTAGCTGGTGAAGAAGTTTCTCTATCCAAAACATTTGAAGCAGTTGGTGCCTATAAAGCAGGTATCATTGATGAAGCACAATTACTCGATGTAGAAGAAAATTCATGTCCTGGATGTGGTTCATGTGCAGGTATGTATACGGCAAACTCAATGAACTGTTTAAGTGAAGCACTAGGTATTGCTTTACCAGGTAATGGAACCATCCCTGCTATTTCAAGTCGTAGAACACAACTTGCTAAACGCGCAGGTATGCAAATTATGGAAATGGTCGAAAAAGATATTAAAATCCGCGACATTATCAATCCAGTAAGTATTCGTAATGCTTTAGCTTGTGATATGGCTCTTGGTTGTTCATCAAACAGTGTCCTTCACTTATTAGCTATCGCTAATGAATCTGGAATCCCATTAGATTTAAATATGTTTAATGAAATGAGTGAAAAAGTACCTAACCTTTGTCACTTAGCACCTGCCGGAGATACACACATGCAAGATCTTAATGCAGCTGGAGGAATTCCTGCCGTACAAAATGAGCTAGCAAAATTAAACTTGCTGGATTTAGATGCACTCACAGTAACTGGACAATCTGTTGGTGAAAACATCAAAGGAATTACCAACCGCAACCCAGATACAATTAAACCAGTTGAAACACCATTCTCAAAAACAGGTGGAATTGCTATCTTGTTTGGTAATATCGCACAAGAAGGATGTGTCGTTAAACGTAGTGCAGTAGCTAAAGAAATGTTAGAACACAAAGGACCTGCACGTGTATTTGATAGCGAAGAAGAAGCAATCGATGCCATCTACAAAGGAAACATCGTTGATGGTGATGTTGTAGTGATTCGTTATGAAGGTCCAAAAGGTGGTCCTGGAATGCGTGAAATGTTAAACCCAACAAGTGCACTTGCTGGAATGAAGCTTGATAAAACAGTAGCTTTAATTACAGATGGCCGCTTCTCAGGAGCGAGTCGTGGAGCAAGTATTGGACACGTATGTCCAGAAGCTGCTGCTGGTGGAAACATTGCACTCATTCAAGAAGGAGATATGATTGAAATCAATATCCCTGCGTATTCAATTAACGTGGATGTAAGTGATGAAGAACTTGCAAAGCGTAAAGAAGCATGGCAACCAAAAGAGCCAAACGTGAAACATGGATGGTTAAAACGTTATTCTATGCTTGTTGATAGCGCCGCTAAAGGTGCCATCATGAAAGACTAATTCATATATGAAAAAGTGCCTACATCAAGTAGACACTTTTTCATTTACAATTATCTTTTCATTTGAACGAAGTAGCTGCATCAATAAACCGATATTGAAACCCACATATCCAAATACAAGTGAAGATATATTCTGATAAACTGATTCCAATTCACTATATAGTGGTTTATCTGCAAGATTTACATAGGTAAGACAAATAGCACAGAAGGTAATTGACAACACGACAATCAATATCAGCAAATTACGATTTCCTGTTTTTGAAGCATATATCATCGCAATAAAGCATCCAATTAAAGTCAGTTGTATATATGCAAAATTACCTTTACCAACATCTGCTTGAATTCCATATGTGAAACCTAAAATCAACAATAAACTAACTACGCTAATTATAATTCCTATTCGTTTCATAGATTGATTCATAACCAACCCTCCTTTTACTTATCATATATCTATTTTTAATATCAAACTAATATATATATATATATATTACGTCTACAGCAAGAAAAAAGCCCAGGTAAGGGGGTTCCTGGACTTTCTCTGTTGCATAATGTATGCAACTATATAATTATGAAAACATGATTTCAGCAATTTCTATTAGTTAAGTAAATTACGTACATAGTTGTATGATTGTGGAGCTGCTGCTCGCAATGTACCTTGATCATAATAGTAATATACGACAAGGTTTGCTAACCATTCATAACGGTTATCGCGCATGTTTCCACTAAATTTAGCAGGCAAGTTATTCTTTTCTGCTTGGAAGATACCTTCCAAGTTACCTGATGCATTGTTTGCATAGTCATACATATGTGTCATTTCATGTAATGCTGTTGTTGCATAATATGCAGAACCATTTAGCCACAAGCGACCATCGCTATATGCCATTCCTAAATATGGATATGACAAGCTATTATCGATTGTGATGGTATGTAAGTTCGAGTTATTAAAGATTGCTGGCAATCCTTGTAGTTCACTCATATATGAACGAATGACTCCATCACTTACATCATTTCCAACAACAATTTTCCATCCACGTACATACAAATTGTTACGGTCTAGTGCTGGCGTAGTATAAGTAGGTGACGCTGGTGTACTAACTGTATTTGTAGGTTCACTATATCCTGTATAACCGCTTTGTTCTTCAGTCGTTTGTTCTACTTCATTCACTACTACTTGAACACTTTTACGTGATGTATTATGGTTTGCATCTGTTGCCTCCATAATGACTTCGTATGTTCCTGCTTTTGTACTATCTACATCATTTTTCACGTATTCAATTGGTAAATCACCATCAACAACATCATAAGCACTTGCTTCTAAATCATCAGTTGTAAATGTATCACCAACAGATAATGTAAGATCATTTGCTTTAATTACTGGAGCTTTCGTATCTTTCATTTGTACGTGAACCATATATATATGTTCGGCAATTGGGTTTTCAGCTTCAATTACTGGATTACTATCACTAATTGTTTCTACACGATAGATATCATGTAATTTAGAATCTGTACCACGTGCACTTTCGTTAACGATATGGATTACTTTTTCATTGTCTTGTGCAAACTTCTCTTTAATTTGTTTTTGGATTGTTTCTGGTTTATCATACTCCATTTGCATATCCACTTTTTGTTCAATTGCGTTGTTTGCTAACGCATTTTCATTAAAACGATTCAATGAGAACATTGATCCGGATGCTATCATTAACATCACCAATATAATACTAATTTGCTTTTTCATACATCTCTGACCCCTTTCGTCATATTCTGTTTCACAATTTAATACTTTCTAAACTATATACTTATCATAACCTACATTATTAGTAGGAATTAATATCTAAGGGAAATCCAGTTTAGCGACATGGATTGGTCGAATGAATAAATGTGTGTGTTGTGTGTGTTTATAGAGGGATTTTTCACTTAAACCTATATTTTTGGTAGGAATTTAGATTTAAGTAATAACCGCTTACACATCGCGGTTTGTAAATAGAGTAACCTTTATTTACATGCACATTCTAGCATAACTGAGGGGGTAGTCAACTATAATGCCTATCATATTAATAGGAATATAAATCTTAAGAATTACTGCCCATTATCAGCAGTTAATTCAAAGGTATCTCTCTCTTTACACTCTCATAATACCACATATTATCCACACGTCAACAGATAAGCCTATAAACTTAGTAGGAATAACATAATTTACCAAAATTGTCTTTGCATATAAAAAGAAGACTGGATTATTCCATATCTTCTTGGATCTTTTGCATCTCAACAAATTGCTTTGCTGTACGTGGACTACGTCCATTATTACGAATCGCAAACATCTCTGCTTGTGTAATCAATTCATCTCCACTGATTGTCAGTTGGTTTTCTCTAGCTAAGCCTTGCACAATTTCTAAATATAAATCTTTGTTTGGTTTTTGGAATGTAATGGTTAGTCCAAAGCGTGCAGCTAAACTCATTGTTTCTTGAATGGAATCATTGGTGAATAGTTCATCACTATTTCGATCTTTCATACTTTCCTTAACAAAATGACGTCGGTTCGTCGTTGCATAGATTAGTACATTTTTTTGACGCCCACCAACACCACCTTCTAAGATGGTCTTCAATGCCACAAAATTATCATCGTTACCTGAGAAACTTAAATCATCGATAAAGATAATAAACTTTAACGGGTTCTTTGCAAGCTCATCCATCAGTTCTGGTAGTTTGTGCAGCAATTGTTTGCTTACTTCAATTAAACGCAAACCTTCTTTATGGTATGCATTAGCAATCGCTTTTACTGTTGAACTCTTCCCAGTTCCTGCATCACCATACAGCAATGTATTACTTGCTTTCATTCCTTGCAAGAATGCCAAAGTATTTTGTTTTACCTGATTTCTTTCACGTTCATATCCAATGAGTTCGGATACATCTTGTGGATCTGGATGTTTAACCGGGAGCAATCCATGTTGTTCTAAACGGAACACATGATATTTTGCATAAACTCCATATCCATCAATTGGTAAACGCTCCATTTTTGTTAAATAGTCTTTTTTGAATTGATATTTCGTGTTTTTCCATTTCGGTAAGAACCCTGGATATGGTAAGTCTTTTAGTAATTGTTGCGAAGTTAATGAACTTACTTCTTGCAGTACACGAAGTTCATGCAACAAACTTTGATGCAATACATTTTCAACTGGTTTTTGTTGTGCAATTCTAGACACGTATACATTTTCATTACGCATCACAAACTTATATATGTAACGTGACAAGTTTGTATCTTTATCAAATAAACTTGCACAAAAATCACAATAGTAATTGATATACGATTCCACTTCTTGATCATTAGCATCTAGCAGTGTTCTAAGTTTTATAATTACTTCATCTTGTAGGAAACTACGAAAAATCACAAGTGAATTTAAGCGTTTTTGTAATTCCGTAAACTTCATATAATCACCCCTCTATTTATGGTATAATTGTAGCATTAAATAAGGGGGTTGACTAGAATATGGCAAACAATGAAGAAAACAAATCTTTGAGTATTGATTTGGTATTAGATGCACGTCGTGTGCTGAATGATGTGATTCGTAAAACTGACGTTATCGCTGCCACAAATATTCCAAGTCCAAATAACCTGTTTTTAAAAACAGAGAATTTACAATTAACGGGGAGTTTTAAAGTTCGTGGATCTTACTATAAGATTAGCAAACTTTCAGAAGCTGAAAAAGCAAAAGGAATTATTGCTTGTAGTGCAGGAAATCATGCACAAGGGGTTGCATTAGCTGCACAAAAGAATAACATTCCTTGTATTATATGTATGCCAGATAGCGCACCTATTTCAAAAGTAGAAGCAACAAAGAGCTTTGGTGCACAAATCGTACTTGTAGAAGGTACATATGATGATGCATACAAAGAAGCTGTTCGCTTACATAAAGAACATGGTTATACATTCATTCATCCATTTGATGATGTAGATGTTATTGCTGGACAAGGTACAATTGGTTTCGAAATTGTAAACCAGATGGATAATGTTGATGCAGTTGTGGTTCCTATTGGTGGTGGTGGCCTTATTAGTGGTGTTGCCTACACTATTAAAACCCTACGCCCTGAAATCAAAGTGTACGGTGTACAAGCTGCTGGTGCTGCATGTATGTATGAAGCATGTAAGCAAAATAACATTATTGAACTTGACCAAGTAAACACATTTGCCGATGGAATTGCGGTTATGCGTGCTGGTGAGTTAACCTACGATTTAACAATGAAGTATGTAGATGAAATCATTACTGTTAGTGATGATGAAATTGCCGCTGCTATCTTGATGATGTTGGAAAAACAAAAACTACTTTCAGAAGGTGCTGGAGCGGTTGCAGTTGCTGCTGAAATGTTCGGCAAAATTCCAATGGAACATAAAAACGTAGTTTGTATTGTCAGTGGTGGAAACATTGATGTAAACATTCTATCTAGAGTTGTTACACGTGGATTAATCATGAGTGGACGTAAAACATCACTAACAATTGCACTTGTTGATAAACCTGGACAATTATTAGGGGTTAGTAAAATCATTAGTGATTGTGGTGGTAACGTTGTCGCTATCGATTATGATGCAGGAGATCCAGAAATGGACATTAACTCTTGTTTCTTAAAGATTACGATGGAAACCAAAAACCACGAACATATTGAAGAAATTAAAAAAGCCCTCACGAAGGAAGGCTTTGAAATCGTTAAAGAACGTACGTAAGGATGCAATGCATCCTTTTTTTATTTACTTGATTCGTTCTATTTCTTTTTTAAATAGATCATTAAGACTGCAATATCTGCGGGGTTTACCCCACTAATTCGACTTGCTTGTCCTACTGTAATCGGTTTTACTTGATCTAGTTTTTGTCTAGCTTCTAGTGATAGATTATCTACATGTTGGTAATCGATGTCCACTGGAAGTTTTAATTTATCCATGGAAAGCATACGTTTTGCTTCTTTTTTTGCTTTTACGATATACCCTTCATACTTTACTTCAATTTCAACTGCTTCAAGTACATCAGGCGTATATGATACCCCTAGATATTCACATAATCTAGCTAGTTCTACTTTTGGACGCTTAAGTAAATCATATGCAGAAGTTCCATCATGCAATGCATCATATCCAATTTCTACTAAGTATGTATTTACTTCGCTTTTTGGTGTAAAGCGTGTTTCTTCCAATAATTGCTTTAGTTCAACGATGTGTTGTTGCTTCAAAATAAAGCGCTCATATCGATCTTGTGGAAGTAAGCCAATTTCATGCCCATAGCCACTTAAACGTGTATCTGCATTATCATGACGTAATAGTAAGCGATATTCAGCACGACTTGTAAGTAAGCGATATGGTTCTTTTGTTCCTTTATTGGCAAGATCATCTATTAACACTCCAAGGTATGCTTCATCACGACGTAAAACAAACGGTTCTTTTCCATCAAGTTTGCGCACTGCATTAATTGCTGCCATCAATCCTTGTCCTGCAGCTTCTTCATATCCGCTAGTTCCATTGACTTGACCAGCAGTAAATAAGTTTTCTACAATCTTGCTTTCTAAACTCACTTTCATTTGCAAAGGATCAATTGCATCGTATTCAATTGCATATCCATATTTATCAATAATTGCATGTTCAAGTCCAGGAAGTGAATGAATCATCAAATCTTGAATATGTTCAGGCATTGATGTTGAAAAACCTTGTACATAGGTTGTGTCTAATTCTAAACTCTCAGGCTCTAAAAAGATTTGATGACGTTCCTTATCATGGAAACGTACAAGTTTATCTTCAATACTTGGACAGTATCTAGGCCCTACACCTTCTACCAATCCAGAATACATCGCACTCTCTTTTAGATTACCATTGATAATTTCATGTGTAGCTGGACTTGTATACGTTAAGTAACATAATACCTGTTTATCTAAATCTAAGATTTTTTTCGTATCATAACTGAATGCCACAAAACCATCCGTTCCTGGTTGTGGTTCCGTTTTTGTAAAATCAATGCTATTTGTTTTGACACGTGCCGGTGTTCCTGTTTTTAAACGGAACGTTTGTAAACCTAAATCACGTAACGATTGTGATAAAGCATTCGTTGTTGGTTCTTGATCTGGACCACTAGGTGTTGCGCTATGTCCAAGCAAGATTTTTCCACTCATGTATGTACCTGTTGTTAGTATTACAACTTTTGCATATACTTCTTCTCCATCCGCAAGTTTTACCCCAATTGCTTTTCCATCTTTTGTAAGTAAGGTTTCAATCATCGCTTCACGTACAGTAAGATGTTTTTGATGTAAAACTTTATCTTGCATGTAACGACTATAGGCAAGTTTATCACTTTGCACACGAAGACATCGAACACCTGGACCTTTGTTTGTATTTAACATTTTGAATTGGATCGCTGTTGCATCAGCAGCTTTCCCCATTTCTCCTCCAAGTGCATCAATCTCACGAACGACGATTCCTTTTGCAGGTCCACCAACCGAAGGGTTACATGGCATCTTCGCAATATTCTCTTTTGATAATGTAAATAAGATGGTTTCTTTTTGCATTCTAGCACTTGCTAAAGCAGCTTCAACACCTGCATGTCCACCACCTACAACTATAATATCTACCATGTCTACACCTCCTTGTGAAATCTTTCCTATAATATACCAATTGTGTCAATACTTCAACTATTTGCGCTTGTTTTATACTTGCGAATTCCACGTATACATATCGTTATAACACCATAAGTAAAAACCTATGTAAAGGTGATTGATTTGCATTTTCATGTAAAATGCAATATAATACCAAAAGTTAGCGCATATATGCTAACGGAAAGATATATTTCGAATAGCTAAAAATCAAATATCGAGATTTCGAAAAAGGAGAGTATACTATTATGAAAAGAAACGTTGAGAAACCCACCTCCCGTTTGGGAGATAAAGTAAAGATTCTTGTTGCACGTGGGACGCAACTTCTTAACAATTCAAAAACTAGATTGAGTAACGTATGTACTCAAATCATGAAAACAGCAAAACACTTGTTATCTACTTCTGTAACTAAGGTGATGCAAGTCTTATGCAAAACAACAAACTTCATTCATGTTGAATTCGACCGCATGAATGGTCGTACATTAGGTCGTCATATATTAATCTACGTCAAAGGCGTAGAAGTTACACTACCACGTACGGTAGCAATCATAACTGTTTGTTCATTACTTGTTTATACAAGTGGAACTCAAATCCAAAAAGCACCTACAGTTATGCGTAAAAACGTGGTTGCAGAAAACTTTAGAGGTATTGAATCACAACAAAGCCCAACAAGCTTTGCCATTCAAGCTGAAGTTACACAAGGTGCAAAAGCTATTGAAATTCAAAAAGCAGAGGAAGCAAAACGTTTAAAAGAAGCTGAAGAACTTCGTCGTCAACAAGAAGAAGCAGCTCGCTTAGCTTATGAAGCACAACTTGCAGCAGAAGAAAGCAAGTATAACGTAAGCGGCACTTGTTCCCTTAGCGCAGATAACATATCATTTATGGATTATCGAATGATTCGTGTTGGTAGTCTTCAATACAATTATTTGACTTCATATATGAACGTATCATCAGATGGACTTTTACGCACAGACGATGGTTTTATCGCTGTTGCCTTAGGTTCATACTATGGTCCAATTGGTTCTAAATACCGTTTCACTACATCGACTGGACAAACATTCAAAGTAATGAAGATTGATGAAAAAAGTGACAACCATACAACTGGTGGTTGTATTGATAGTACAAACTCTATGATTGAGTTTATTATTGATACGCCAAATATTAATGGTGCAGTAAAGATGAGTGGTACTTTTACATCACTTGCTGAATTTAGTGGAACCATTGTACAAACAGAATACTATAACGAATAATATATCTAAAAAAGACATCCACCGATGTCTTTTTTAATTCAAATCCATTAATTTTGCAGTGATACCCTCAATTTCATTAAAGGCAGTCATCATATCATCAATTTCAGCTTTCGTTCCACAAGCTTGGATGATGATCAATCCATCATTTGAGCAATATTTTTCATCTGTTTCATGTAACCCCAAACGTGTTTTAATGTTACATCCAGATTTTGTGAGCACTTCTTGTAATTTTACTGCATTATGTACTCTTGATGCTAAACGTAGTCCAATTATGTAATAACAATCCATTTCTTAACTCCTCCTTATGTAACTCAAATATATCACACAAGAAGTTAGAAATACATGAATACAAATGGAAAAAGCCCTCGCGGGCTTTATACGTTAAATCTAAAGTGCATGATGTCTCCATCTTGAACTACGTAGTCTTTTCCTTCCAAACGAAGCTTCCCAGCTTCTTTTACTGCTTGTTCACTACCATATGTGTCCATATCTTCAAATGACATCGTTTCTGCACGAATGAATCCTTTTTCAAAGTCGGTATGAATAATTCCTGCACATTCAGGAGCAGTCATACCTTTTTTGAATGTCCATGCACGAACTTCGACAACACCTGCTGTAAAGTATGTACATAAATCAAGCATTGCATAACTTGCTTTAATCACTTGATCTAGTCCAGATTCACCAATTCCTAAATCTTGTAAGAACATATCTTTTTCTTCTTTGTCTAAAACAGATAACTCTTCTTCAATTTTTGCAGAGATAGCAACAACTTCATTGTTTTCACTTGCTGCTAATTCTACTACTTTATTGAAGTGTGGATTACTTTTTGGATCATTGATTTCTTCTTCAGCGATGTTAGCAACATAAAGCATAGGTTTCATCGTTAATAATTGAAATCCTCTAACAAGGTTTCTTTCATCTTTAGTAAGTTCTACACTACGTGCGGGTTTACCAACTGCTAAAGCTGCTTTGATTTTATCAAGCACTGCTTTTTCAGCAATTCCTTCTGCATCTTTTGCTTTTACTTTTCGTTCAACTTTAGATAAGCGATTGTCTACAGTTTGTTCATCTGCTAATACAAGTTCTAAGTTGATGATTTCGATATCACGAATTGGATCTACAAAACCTTCTACATGGGTTACATTTGGATCTTCAAAACAACGAACCACATGACAAATTGCGTCAGTTAAACGAATGTTACTTAAAAATTGGTTTCCTAAACCTTCCCCTTTACTTGCCCCTTTTACAAGACCTGCAATATCAGTAAATTCAAACGTTGTAAATAATGTTTTCTTTGGTTGAACGATTTCTACCAAACGATCAATTCTACTATCTGGTACTTCTACAACTCCCACATTTGATTCAATTGTCGCAAATGGGTAGTTTGCTGCTTCTACTTGCGATTTTGTAATCGCGTTAAATAATGTTGATTTTCCTACGTTGGGTAAACCAACAATTCCTGCTGTTAATGCCATAGTTTATACCTCTCAAATACTGTTATAGTGTACCTTCTTTTGCACTTTTAAGCAATATCAATTCAAAAGAATCCAACGGATTGTCCAATTATTGTGCATTATTATTTCAGGATTCTAATATCTAGCGTTTTTTCATAGCATGTTATAAATTATCGATTTCTACATCCATCGATTTTGGACATAAAAAAACTGACAATTGCCAGTTTTCAAACATTCGATTATTTCTTTACTACCTTACATGTATAGCCTTGATCTTCTAAAGCTTTACGTGTGCTTTTTAGTGAATAGTAATCACTACCTTCAGGTAGTTCTTTAAAGATACTCAACTTTTCATTTGCTTCAAGTGCCTTTTTTACATAGACAACACTTTTTGTACTTAGAACATTATCCTTTTGTTTCCAAGTGAATGTTGCATTCTTTGTACATGTATCTTTATCTGTCTTATCTGGACATTTTTCTAAGTCTTTATATGAAGCAATTTTTAAGTCTATATCTTCTTGATAGCGTTCTACATTATCAAATGTATAACTCATATCATCATCAATTTGCACGATTTCATCATCTTCAGCATGTAAAGTGATGTCTTGTTTCATGTCTATTCCATATTCTTTCCCTTGAAATGTGCATATGACTGTAACCTTTTCCGGTTCACTTTGACATCCTACACAAAAGGCAAAAATCATTAAGATACTAATTAGTTTCTTCATCGTTGATATCCGCTTTCTTTACAATCTTTTTCAATTTCTTTTCAAAATCTCTGCGTTCCATTAATACTGATGATCCGCACCCTAAACATTTGATACGAATATCGGCACCCATACGAATGATTTTCCATTCGTTGCTTTTTTTACATGGGTGTTGTTTTTTCATCTCTACAATATCGTTAAGATTGTACTCCATCTTCTAGATCCTCTCTTTTCCGATACGATTCCACCGTATTTTCTAATAACATCGCAATCGTCATTGGTCCAACACCTTTCGGCACTGGCGTAATGTATTTTACTTTATCAATCACATCATCAAAATTAACATCACCACAAAGTTTTCCATCTTCACCGCGATTTACACCTACATCAATTACGACTGCACCTTCTTTGATCCATTCTTTTTTCACAAGTTTGGCTCTTCCAACAGCAGCAACTACGATATCGGCATGTTTTACAATATCTTCAATGTTTTTTGTGCGTGAGTGTGTCATTTGCACAGTTGCATTCTTATTAAGTAATAATTGTGCAATTGGTTTTCCAACAATATTACTACGTCCAATAACAACTGCATTTTTTCCTGATAAATCATCATAGCCAATCGATTCTAATATCTTGATAATTCCTTTTGGGGTACAGGGTAGAAAAGTATCTTCCCCAATAATCATTTTTCCGATGTTATATGGATGGAATCCATCTACATCTTTATCTGGGTTGATACTGAATAAGACACGATTGGTATCGATATGTGATGGTAATGGTAGTTGTACCAAAATTCCATCTACATTGTCATCATAATTTAATTCTTGAATCTTTTCAATCAATTTTTCTTCGCTAATACTTGCATCATAACGGATAGTTGCATTTTGCATTCCAATGGCTTCACAGGCTTTTTCTTTACCTTTCACATAGGACTGACTTCCTACATCATCACCTACAAGAATTACTACAAGTTGCGGTAACCGCATCCCTTTGGCTTTATATCCTTCGATTTCTACTTTTAAATCTTCTTTACACTTTGCGGCAATTTCACTACCGTAAATAATTTTATCCATACATTTCCTCACTATCTAACATGATGGTTACAGGACCATCATTGCATAATTCTACTTTCATATCTGCACCAAAGACTCCTGTTTTTACATGCAATCCATGAGTGCGCAATTGTTCATTGAACATTTCATATAATGGATTTGCTTGTTCGGGTCTTGCCGCTCTTGAGAAACCTGGACGATTTCCCTTTTTCGTATCTGCATAAAGTGTGAATTGCGAGATACTTAATATACTTCCCCCTACTTGTTGAATATCAAAATTCATCTTGCCATCTTCATCTTCAAAGATGCGTAGTTGAGCAACCTTTTTAGCTAATTTTTCACTTATTTCTTTTGTATCATCCGTTGTGATTCCAACAAGTAATACGTATCCTTGTTGAATTTCACTATACAATGCTCCATCAATTGTGACACTTGCATGTTTCACTCTTTGAATTAATACTCTCATAGATTCTCTCCATTGTAGATGTCATCAAAATACGTATATAGTTCAGGGAAGCGTCTTTCCAACTCTTGCCCTTGATTGAAGTATGTATCACTAACTTCTGCAAAGAATTCAGCTGCACTACTTCGTGCATATTGCACATCTAATAAATTAAATAATCCATTAAACTGTTCATCTTTTGTGAAATCTTCAAATTCTTTTTTAAACTTCTTTGTTTCACTGATGAAATCATGTGAGACATCATAGTTATGTGATAATTCATGAGTAACAACACGATACATACCAACACGACTTGCATCAATATAGATATGACGATTGGTTGGCACAGCAAACGCGACTGCTTGTGCAATATCGTTCTCTTTACGAATTTCTTCAAATTGTTCGCGACTACATAAGAAAATTCGTGTGGTTTCTTTTAATAGTTCATATGGTTGTGGTTTGATACATTCATCGATGAAGTAGCTTTTTTCTTCAACACTTAAATCTCCAACAATTGTAATTGGTGGTAAATCATCTGCAATTTTAATTGTTTCATTGTCATCATATTTTGTATTTTCTCCATATAAGGAATTTTGATTACGGAAATAATTAAAAGATATCGCAACAAGTAACATGAAAACCACCAGTAAAGTTCCATAAAACTTCAATGCTGATGATTTTTCTTTCTCTTTTCTTCTTGCGACAATGGTTGCTAAACCAAACATGACAACACAGGTTACACATAATGCGTAAACAAGTGATGCATGGCGTGCTAACCAAAGTGAAATTAGTGTATGCCACCCTTGTTCATAACCAAGGTAACTCACTACCACGACCATCAACACCAGCATCACAAATGCAACAATGCCCAAACCACTATTTTTTTTCATTATAACTTGTCGTTAATCTCCTTCATTTTGTAAGCAAGTCCTTTTACTTTATCTACACTGAGTGAACATAAAGCAACTCGGATTCCTTTATTTACTTTCACAGTAAAGATGTTTTCAGCCATACAGGCTTCATGCATTTTTGTTTGCATGTCTGGATCTTCATAACGTAATGTCACAAAGAATCCTTCACGATATGGATAATATGTTAGTCCACAAGCATCTGCTTCTTCAATAAAGATATCACTACGTTTCTTTAATAAAGCAACATATGAATCTTTTTCTTTTTCAAAGTCTTCTTTTCCTTCTTTCGTTACATAGACGAAGTTTTTCATCGCAGCATTTGGAATGTTTGACCATATCGCTCTTGCGGCTTTTTCCATGACGATTTCTACTTGGCGTACGCTTTCTTTTTGTTTTGCCAAAATCATTGCTGCACCACAACGTAATCCGTATGCAGTTAATGTTTTTGAACATGAGAAAGCAACAATTACCATCACATCATCACTCATTTTATTAAATGCATGCATATAGTTACGACTTGCTTTAAAGTCCCAAGCAAAATCAATATATGCTATATCATTTAAGATAATAAATGGACCTTCTTTTCCAAGTTCATTTGCGATATCCATTACGGCATCCCATTCCTCACTTGTTAAAGTATATCCAGTAGGATTATGACATGGGTCATTAATAATCACAAGAACTTTACCTTGCTTTTTCATTACAGTTTTGCAAGTTTTCTTAAAGTCATCAAGATTGAATCCATCACCATCAAATAATGAGTAACAAACTGTGTCAATATTGTTCATTGTAGCCATCAATTTATATGAACCCCAAGCAATTTCGGGAATGATTAATGTTTCATTTTCATCTAGTAACATTGAGATCGTTGTACTTACTGCACCACTACCTCCTGGCGTAGCTAATACCGAATGTTCTAAGTCAAGTTTACTATCTTGAACAACCCAGTCGTATACCGCTTTACGATAATCATCATTACCAACAAAGCTTTGTGCATATGCTGCTTTTAAACGATCATCAATTGCATCGTATGGACGATATACCGATTCAAAAGCTACAAGTTTTCCATCTTCACCATATAGAGATCCAATTGTTGCATCAACAACTTGATCTGCTCCTACTTTTGCGATTGCTTCTTTTGCTTTTGACACAATTGAGAATACATTATCAACAATTGGTGTTGTATTTACGTTTTCTTTAATAAATGTTTTCATATGTCCCCCTACTTATTGTATGAACCAATATATTTTAAATCACGGCAAACCGCGCCTAATTCTTTTAACATCGCTTGTGTCGATGCATCTTCATAAAATCCTTCGAGTTCTACTTGGAAGTAATACGACCAAGCATTTTGTGGAATCGAACGCGATTTAATGCTTTTCATATTAAAGCCACGTGAAGCGATACTATTAATCGCTTGTGCTAATGTTCCTTGTTTGTTGGCAAGGGTAAAAATAATTTGGAAATGATTTCCTTGCGTATTTGCTTCTTTTGCGACAATCGCAAAACGTGTTGTATTATCATCATTTGTTTGTATATTATCTTCAACGATCTTTAATCCAAACAGTTGAGCAGCTTCCTTACTTGCGATAGCTGCAATCGTTGGATCTTCTTGTTTACTTACAAATTCAGCAGCTAGTGCAGTGTTTGGAAATTCAATAATCTCGATATTTCTTCCTTTTAGAAACTTAGAACACTGACTAATCGCTTGTGGATGTGAATAAATCTTTGTGATTTGATCAATTGGAATATCTTCTTTAGCAAGCAATGCTTGATTCACTTGTAAATCAAAGATGTCCACAATATATAAAGGATAGCGATACAGTAAATCACTGACTTCACCAACTTCACCACTATGAGAATTTTCTAATGGAATTACACCATAGCGAATTTCTTTACTTTCCACTGCTTTACACACATCTTCAAAACTTTTGAATCGAATTAGTTCATCATCTGGAAATATTGCACGTGCTGCTAAATATGAAAAGGCACCATAGGTTCCTTGATAACCAATTTTCTTTTCAATAAGTGTTGCATGTTGATAACGACGACTTACTTTCATAACATCTGTAATGAATTCTTCATAATAGGAGCGCAGTTTTTCATCTTGAATATGTAATAGATTCTTTTGAATGACTTGTTGCTCACGTGAAAAATCAAGAACTTCCATTTGGTGTTCTTGTTTATATGAAATGACATCCTCAACTGCATGCATTCGTTTTTCAAATAACTCAGCCATGGCTTGATCAATTTCGTTAATTTTCACTCTTGCTTGCTCTAATTTATTCATCGCAAATCTCCTTTATTTATTATACAACAAATATAGTTTAGTTTTTATATATTCCCCTAACTTTGTATTATACATGATTTTTATGAAAATTGTTTCATAAATTGTAAAATTTTCATAAAGTGCTTGCAAAACGAAATATATCGTATTACAATGTACGCATGAAACTAACATCAACTTTTTATTTTTACTTTAGATAGAGCCAAACAAACTAATACAATGTATTGGTTATTTATTCATGTTTGGCACACAACTAGGCACAGCAATTGATGTTGGTGCTTTTTTTATTAAAGGAGAGTTTTTATGGAAATTCAAATCAATCTTGATCACAAATCATATCCTATCTTCTTAGGAGAAAATACCATTGATAAACTTCAAGATTTTGTCAGTGACACAAAAAAATACTTCATTTTAACGGATACTAATATTCCTGAATATCTTGTAAGTAAAGTGCAATCCTACTGCAAACAAAGTACAATATATAAGGTAGAACCAGGTGAAGGAAGTAAGAGTTTTGCAACGTATAAAGAAGTGTGTGAAGCTTGTCTAGCTTATGGTATGCAACGCAGTGATGTAGTAATTGCCTTAGGTGGTGGTGTTATTGGTGATCTTGGTGGATTTGTCGCAAGTAGTTATATGCGTGGAATTTCCTTTATGTCCATTCCAACAACCACACTCTCACAAATCGATAGTAGTATCGGTGGTAAAGTAGCAATCAATTTAGATCATGTAAAAAATATTATCGGTGCCTTTTATCACCCAGATGCAGTATTTATTGATTTTAGCACTTTAGATAGTTTACCTAAACGACACATTCAAAGTGGACTGGTTGAAGCTTTAAAAGCAGGATTGATTCACGATGCTTCCTTATATGAAATCTTTAAACAAGATAATTATATGGATCAACTGGAAACGATCGTTTATAAAGCCTTACTTGTAAAAAAAGCAGTTGTCGAACAAGATGAAAAAGAAAGTGGTTTACGCAAGACATTAAACTTTGGCCATACTATCGGTCATGGAATCGAAGCGTACTATGATTTAAAAACATATTATCATGGTGAATGCGTGGCTTTAGGTATGTTGTATTTCCTTGATGATCCTACTTTACAACAACAAGTAAAAACCATCTTACAAAACATGCATATTCCTATCGATGTTGATTATGATATCCAAGAAGTGATGCAAATCATCGCAAAAGATAAAAAAGCAAAACAAACGCATATCGATGTAGTTCGGGTAGATGTACCTGGTCACTCGTATATACAAGCATTAGAACTCAGTGAAATACAACAACTGATAGAAAGGAGTCATCATGAAAAGTAGTATTGGTGAAGCATTACAAATATCCCTATTTGGTGAATCTCATGGAGAAGCCATTGGAGTTTTGATCAACGGTTTACCTGCAGGTATCCCACTTGATGAAAACTATATCAATCACTTTTTAGATTTACGAAAACCAAAAGGAAAAATATCAACAAGTCGTAAAGAACGTGATGAACTTCATATTGTAAGTGGGTATTTTAATGGATATACCACAGGTACACCACTTTGCATTGTATTTGAAAACAGCAACACGCACTCTAAGGACTATCATAACGATAAAATGCGTCCATCGCATGCAGACTATACAGCCAACGAAAAATATCGTGGCTATCAAGATTATCGCGGTGGTGGTCACTTCTCTGGCAGACTTACTGCCCCACTTGTGGCAGCAGGAAGTATTGCACGTCACATCTTAGAAAAAAAAGGAATCGTTATTGGAACTCATATTGCAAAACTACAAGAACTACAAGATATCCCCTTCCCAGAAAGTGAAGATGTTGCTGTATCTGTATTGCAAGAACTCAATCAAACCTATTTTCCTGTATGTGATGTAGAAGTGAGCAAGCACATGCAAGAACGTATTGAAACCCTAGCTAAAACCGGTGACTCTACGGGTGGAATTTTAGAAACGATGGTGCTAGGTATGCCTACGGGTGTTGGTGAACCGTTCTTCTCAAGCTTAGAAAGCGTACTAGCTAAATTACTATTTTCCATTCCTGCAATCAAAGGAGTTGAATTTGGGCTAGGTTTTGAATTTTGCAACTTCAATGGAAGCGAAGTAAATGATGCCTTCTATATGGACCAAGAAACAATAAAAACCAAAACGAATTATAATGGTGGAATCAATGGTGGAATTTCTAATGGAATGCCATTACATCTAAAAACGGTCGTGAAACCGACTCCTTCCATCTTTATTGAACAAGAAACAATTGACTATCAAACAAAAGAAAATACAACCATCCAAATTGAAGGACGTCATGATCCTGCCATTGTACACCGTGCACGTGTTGTCGTGGACAGTGTTGTTGCTATTGGGATATTGGATCTATGCATCCAACAATTTGGTCCAGCATGGGTAGGTGAATAATATGGAATACGGATTAATTGGTGAAAAACTCGGTCATAGTTTTTCCAAAGTCATTCACGAACAACTCGTAAGTGACTATACATACCAACTAAAAGAAATCGCAAAAGAGGATATCGATGCATTTATGAAAGCAAAAGATTTTAAAGCGATTAATGTGACAATACCATATAAGCAAACGGTAATTCCTTATCTTGATGAAATCGATGAAAGTGCCAAACGGATTGGTGCTGTAAATACCATCGTAAATCGAGATGGAAAACTGATTGGCTACAATACGGATTACTTAGGTTTTGCATATACCTTACGTAAACACAACATTTCCTTACAAGGAAAAAAAGTGCTAATCATTGGGAATGGTGGAGCCAGTAAAGCCATTCAAGAAGTAGTACGTCAAGCAAATGCAAAACAAGTGTTGATTGTTGATATCATCGCTAGTAAAGAAACTACGACACTCGATGAAATCTATAAAAAGCATAGAAACTGTGAAATTATCATTCAAACAACACCAGTAGGAATGTCACCACAAGTTGATGCTTCACCAATTGACCTTGATGGATTTGATAAACTTGAAGCATGTGTGGATGTAATATACAATCCACTGCGTACCAGTTTTCTATTAGAAGCGAAAAAGCATAACATTCCTTGTGTAAATGGACTTGAAATGTTAGTTGCTCAAGCAAAATATGCAGTTGAGTATTTTAAAGACATCACCATTGATGATGTACATATTGAGAGCATTTATCAAGAACTCTTACTCGAACAAAGTAACTTAGTGTTTATCGGTATGCCTAGTAGTGGCAAAACCACCATCGCAAATGAAGTATGTACACAGTTAAAGCGTGAGGTTATCGATATTGATGCACAAATTGTTGAACGCATCCAAATGCCAATTGCCAAGTATTTTGAATTACATGGCGAAGCTGCTTTTCGCGAAATAGAAACACAAGTCACAAAAGAACTTGCTAATTCACATCACGTAGTTATTTCATGTGGTGGTGGAATTGTTAAGAACTATGAGAATATTAAAAATTTACAACACAATGGCTTCCTCATTTATATTGATCGAAATATCGAGCAATTACTTAGTGATCCATCAAGACCGCTAAGTTCTAGTAAAGAAGCAATTCAACAATTATATGATACGCGTGCACCATTATACGAGAACTATAGTGATGCAACTATTACCAACCACGATACACTCGTGGATGCGGTGGATCAAGCAATCGCAACATATACCAACCAAATCACAATCATAAATATGTAGGGGGACAAAACAAATGATTATTACGATAAAGAAAAATGCTGACCAACAAGCGGTCAAAAAATTAATCGATAAGTTAGAAACACTTGGTGTTACTGCTGTTGAAATTCAAGGTAGCGACCTTACGATTTATGGGTTAACTGGGGATACAACCGCAATCGATGAAAAACGCATTATGGCAAACGAAAGCGTTGAACACGTTACACGTATTGCCGCAAAATACAAACTTGCTTCACGTCAAATGCACCCAACAGATACCATCTTTGATATCAATGGAATCAAGATTGGTGGACAAGAAAAAATTGTGGTAATTGGTGGACCATGTTCCGTTGAAAGTGAAGAAATGGTTGTCCAACTTGCTAAAGACGTAAAAGATGCTGGTGGAAAAATGCTTCGTGGCGGAGCATACAAACCACGTACATCACCATACGCATTCCAAGGGATGCAAACCGATGGAATTCTTGCCATGGTCAAAGCACGAGAAGAAACTGGATTACCAATTGTTAGTGAACTTATGAGTGCTGACAAAATTGATGAATTTGAAACATACGTAGATGTAATTCAAATTGGGGCAAGAAATATGCAAAACTTTGAATTACTAAAAGAATTAGGAAAACGTACGACAAAACCAATCTTATTAAAACGTGGATTTGCCAACACGATTGATGAATGGATTATGAGTGCAGAATACATTATGGCAAACGGAAATCCAAACGTTATCTTCTGTGAACGTGGAATTCGTACATTTGAAACAGAAACAAGAAATACGTTAGATTTAAGTGTGATTCCAATTATTAAACGTAAAACACACTTACCAATCGTGATCGATCCTTCACATGCAACTGGAGATTGGTCACTTGTAGAAAGTGCTTCACTAGCAGCGGTTGCTGCTGGAGCAGATGGACTTATTATTGAAGTACATAATGATCCAGAAAATGCATTCTCTGATGGAGATCAATGTTTAAAACCAAAACGTTTTAAAGCATTAATTAAAAAAGCTAGAGAAATTGCACAAGTTATCGGGAGAGATATCTAATGAAAGTAGAAATTACACCTTCCGAATGTTTTGGAAGTGTACATCTCCCACCTTCAAAAAGTATGTCACACCGTGCAATCATTTGTGCAAGTTTAGCTAAAGGAAGAAGCATCATTTCGAATGTTGCATTTTCTGATGATATTCTTGTGACGATTGCAGGGATGCAACAACTTGGTGCACATATAGAAACAAAAGATGATCAAGTGATCATTGATGGTGGAATTGACTTTGCCTCATTTGCAGATAACCAAGATGTGTTCTGTAAGGAAAGTGGAAGTACTTTACGCTTCTTCATTCCAATTTTCTCACTAACGAATAAAAGCGTTTCCTTTACTGGTGAAAACCGTTTACTTCAGCGCCCACAAAAAGTATATGAAGACCTATTTCATGAGAAACAATTACATTACACACAAGATGCATCATGTATTCGTATTCAAGGTAGTTTACAACCAGGTGCATATAGTTTAGCTGGTGATGTATCTAGTCAATTCATCTCTGGCTTACTATTTGCTTTACCTTTACTAAAACAAGATTCAACCATTCATATTCAAGCACCTTATGAAAGTCGCAGTTATGTGGATTTAACCCTTCAAATGCTTGCACATTATGGAATTGATGTTGTCTATCAAGATCCATATACGCTATACATCAAAGGAAATCAAACATACCAAGCTGCAGATTACACAATCGAAGGTGATTACTCACAAGCAGGATTCTTTGCTGTCTTAGCTGCCATCAACAATGACTTACAAATCACTGGATTATCGCATGATAGTAAGCAAGGAGATAAGCAAATCATTGATATCTTAAAAGATTTCCATGTGGATGTTACTCCCATACCTTTTGGCTATGAAATAAAAAAATCGCAACTATCTCCAGCAACGATCAATTTAGAAAACTGTCCAGATTTAGGGCCTATATTAAATGTACTACAAATGTATACACAAAAAGAAAGCACCATTATCAATGCAGGCCGGTTACGATTAAAAGAAAGTGATCGTATTCTTGCAATGGAAAGTGAACTACAAGCATGCGGTGTCAATTATTCAAGTACACCAGATACGATTACAATTCACGGAAATCCACCGTATGAAGCAACACGTCAATTGAGCGGACATAAAGATCACCGTATTGTTATGGCATTAGCGATTGCAGCAACCTGCATGAAAGATAAAGTGATGATTGATGAAGCAGAATACATCAATAAATCATATCCAACCTTCTTTGAAGATCTAGCAAGTGTTGGCATTGAGGTGCGCTATGTCAAATAAACCTGTATATGCAATTATTGGTTTAGGTTTACTTGGTGGTAGTTATGCCAAAGGTCTACATGATGCAGGATATCATGTGATTGGGATTGCTAGACGTCAAGAAACAATTGATTATGCGCTAGCGAACAATTTCATCACTGAAGGAAGTATTCAACCAAGCGATATACATAAAGCTGACATTGTCATTCTATGTTTATATCCAAAAGTGATGATTCAGTGGGTACAAGAACATAAACACGACTTTAAACCAGGTGCAATTGTATCAGATATCGCTGGGGTAAAGCGTAATGTTGTAAAACCAATTCAAGATATCTTAAAGGATGTGGATGCCGAATTTATTTCAACACACCCGATGGCTGGAAAAGAAGTCAGTGGAATTGAACATGCAGACCCTTCCATATTCAAACAAGCAAACTTCATTATTGTTCCAACTGTAGACAATAGCGAAAAAGCGATCAATGCTATGATGGATGTTGCAGATATACTAAAGTTTCATCACATCTCACTATTAAGTATTGATGAGCATGATCGAATGATTGGCTTTCTGAGTCAACTTACCCATGTAATTGCTGTAAGTTTAATGAATACACACGATCATGATAAGTTGGTTGATTACACTGGAGATTCCTTTCGTGACCTCACAAGAATCGCCAAAATCAATGAAGATATGTGGAGTGAGCTCTTCTTATTCAATAAGGATATTCTATTAGAGGAGATCGAAGCATTTGAAGCTTCCCTAGATATCTTTAAACAAGCATTAAAAAACGATGATGAAGAAACGATGAAACAACTGTTTATTCAAAGTACCAATCGTCGTAAAAAGTTCGATAAATAGCAAAAAGGAAGCACGTGCTTCCTTTTTCTATGTAAGTGGTTTATAGGTACGAAATCCTCGTGAAGAATAATAGGAATCCGCACTATTATGATATACAAACACATGATTGTAACGTTTATCACCAAATAAAGCTCCACCAAGTTCACGTATCGCATCTGGTGTTTTTAGCCAACTACTTGTTTTGCAATCAAGATCTTCAACACTTTGTAGATAACGGTATTGATCTTCATCAAGTACGTTTACTTGCATGTCCTCTACTAATTTTTCTACGCTTGTATTTGGTGCATTTTTCTTTCGTTCAAGTCGTGCTTTTTCATCATAACAAGCACCCACTCTTGCTTTTGGACTTTCTTTTGCCATATCCACAAATGCCAAACCTACATTGGGTAAATCTTCTACTACATCAATTTCACCACCACTTGCTTCAATCGCTTGTAAACTTACTAAAACTTCATCTGTAAGTAAAGGTTCAATCATTTTCCACGAAGTGTTTGGGTGACGATACATATGACTTTCAAATCTTACTTTTAATGTTTCTATTAACCTTTCCATAAAGCACCATCCTTATTTACGTTATACCATAGATTATCTGTATTTATGCATTTCATGCATTCAAATGAAAAGGTGGAACTTGTCCACCCTCTCATTATTCAATTGCAATTGGTTTACTTTCTGCAATTTCTTTTGGTTTATCTTTTGGGAAAGTTACATGTAACTCACCATTATCATATTTGGCCTTAATGTCTTCTTCAGTAACTGCATCTGAGACATAGAAACTTCTTGTGCATGTTCCTGCAAAACGTTCACGACGAACTACATTTCCTTTATCGTCTTTGTCTTCCTTGTCATCATTACGTGTAGCTGTTACTGTCAAGTAACCATCCTTAAGTGCGATTTTGATGTCTTCCTTATTATAGCCTGGCAATTCCATATCCAATACATAGTTTCCATCAACTTCACGAATATCTGTTTTCATAAAACTTGATGTCTTATTGACAGGTCTAAAGAAATTGTCATCAAACACATCATCAAATAAACTAAATCCTGGTAGTAATTTCATAGTCATCGCCTCCATTTCTTAATGCTATTTATACTATCCTTTCCTAGGATACTTGTATTATAACACCACTTAGCACTTAATCAAGCGAAGTGCTAATCCAGTTTGCGATTGCCCATATTTACCCAAAATTACAGCTTATCCATACTTATTTTCGATTTTCTTTATATACCTTTTCTACCATTTCTACTGTCGTTATACTCATTTCAGGAGTCATAATTGGACTGTAAGTTAATCCTTGATTAATACAAGATTCAACATGCATCACTTCATAGACAAATTCACTGTCACTAGCAAAATCATAGTTTTCTATCTTACCGTTTGAAGATATAATCACTTCTTGCGCTTTCCAAAAGTATGGAACAACCACTTCTCCATGATCAAATGTGAATCTTGCTTCATCCGGATACTTTGTCGTACGTGAAATAATCGAGCGACAATCCACCTCACCTATTTGAAATGATAGATCACTAATATCATCTACCTCATAGGTTGTATAAGTAAGCACTCCTTTATATGATTTTACTGTAGCATCCAATACGTACATCATATATTCAATTGCATACGACCCACTCCCATAAAGTGAGCCACCACCTTTACTTGGATCGAGCATCCATGCTTTTTCATTTTTCATATATGGATAGAAACACGATAACTTTACATGTCGTAAATTTCCAAAACATTTTTGTTGGATCAAGGTTTTGACATAATTCGTCGTTGGTAGAAACACACTTTTTTGCGCTTCCATTAGAAACAAGCCTTTTTTCTTTGCGAGTGCAAAAAGTTCTTTTGCATCACTAGACGTTAAAGTAATTGGCTTTTCACATAGAACATGTTTTCCTGCTTCTAGTGCTGCTTTCACATATGTAACATGTGCAAAATGTGGTGTTGCGATGTAAATGATATTGATATCTTGATCTCGAAACAACGCTTCATAACTTCCGTATGCTTTTGCGATATCTAAGTTTTTTGCATATTCCTGCGCTTTTTGCAGATCTCTAGAAGCAATTGCAACGACTTCACTATTTGCACTTGCTTTTACCCCTTTAACAAAGCGAGGAACAATACTTGCTGTACTCACAATTCCAAAGTGTAATTTTGTGTCCATTATTTACACCTCCTAATACTCACAGTATATCATGCAATCCCCCCTTTCAAAAGCAACACCCTTGTGCTATAATGAGCAAGTCATAAGGGAGTAGTTATCTTACTTTTGTAAGTGTTTTAGTCAACATAATGGCGAAAGCCTGGCTAATTGTAAAAAATGAGACTTATACGATTTTTTTCGTATGAGTCTTTTCTTTACTCTCACATAAAGGAGTACAACATATGAGCATACTAACAATTTTATTAACCAGTATTGGACTTGCAATGGATGCATGTGCAGTTTCACTAGCAAAAGGAATGTGTTACACAAAGAAAAACGCAATTAAATTTTCACTAATTTATGCGATTAGCTTTGGTTTTTTCCAAGGTATAATGCCACTAATTGGATACACTGTTGGTGTAAACTTCACAGGCTCTATTACCTTTCTTGATCACTGGATTGCATTTATCCTTCTTGTATTTATCGGTATCAAAATGATCTATGAAGCCTTTGGTGAACAAGACTTATCTTGTGAACTGGAAATTAAAGTAAAAGATATTTTATTACTAGGTATAGCTACAAGTATTGATGCACTTGCTGTTGGTGTCAGTTTCGCCTTCTTTGAAGTAGATATACTGTTTGCATGTCTAATTATTGGACTTGTGACATTTGTATTATCTTTTCTTAGTGGATACATTGGTCGATTTGTGGGTTCTTTACTTCATACGTATGCCGAAGTTGCTGGTGGAGTAATTCTTATTCTTATTGGAAGTAAAATACTCATCGAGCACTTATTTTTCTAGTGTGGTAAAATAAGAGTATGAATAAACAACCTCTAGCTTTCCGTATGCGTCCAACAACACTAGATGAAGTTGTTGGGCAACAACACTTAATTGGAAAGAATCAAATATTACGTAAAATGGTCGAACAGAAACAACTCTTTTCGATGATTTTTTATGGTCCTCCTGGAACTGGAAAGACGACACTAGCAAGTGTATTAGCTAACGAAATGGGTGTAAAATACCGCAACTTCAATGCTGTAACCGGAAATAAAAAAGACTTAACCATCATTTTTGAAGAAGCTAAGTTTTTCCCAGGTTTAGTTGTCATTGTTGATGAGGTACATCGCTTAAATAAAGATAAGCAAGATTTACTACTTCCACATATTGAGAATGGAAGTATCATCATGATTGGAGCAACTACTGCCAATCCACTATTTTCTATTAACCCTGCCATACGTTCAAGAACCCATCTATTTGAAGTAAAATCTTTAGATGAACAAGATATCAAGATCGCTTTATCACGCGCACTACGCTCCCCTAAAGGCTTTGATGATCAAGTTAAAGCAGATAATGAAGCACTCACTAGCATTGCACGTCTAGCTAATGGAGATATCCGTTATGCATTAAACCTATTGGAGTTGTGTGCAACAGCCACAAATGCAATTGATAAGGAAACGGTTGAAGTTTATAGTTTTACACCAAATGTCGCAAGTGACAGTGATGGAGATTATCATTACGACTTGTTAAGTGCATTTCAAAAATCCATTCGTGGAAGCGATGTTGATGCTGCATTATATTATTTGTCGATACTGATTGAGATTGGGGACTTAGAATCCATTGAACGCCGTTTACTGGTAACTGCGTATGAAGATGTAGGCTTTGGTAATCCACAAGCAGTCGCTCGTTGTATCAATGCAATTAATGCAGCAAAGCGTGTGGGATTTCCTGAAGGTCGCATTCCTTTAGCACACACAATCATTGACTTATGTCTTTCACCAAAAAGTAAAAGTTCAGAAGTTGCCATTGATGCAGTAAAACCATATCTAAAAGATCAAGCATATCCAGTACCTGGTTACTTACGCTTAACCCCAGTTGGTATGAAAGATGAAGATAAGTATGATTATGGCAGACTTGATCTTGTGGATAAAATCCAATATCTACCGGACGCACTAAAAAACGTATCTTTTTATACACCAAGTCTTAACTCACAATACGAACGTGCACTTGCCGAAAATTGGAAAAAACTAAAACAAACAAAACGTACAAACAACTTAGCTAAACTAAAGAAATAGTACAAATCTTACACATCAAAAAGCAGTATGACATCATCAAAGTGTCATACTGCTTTTGCATTTCATATTATCCTTATTGTGTTAATAACTATATTCTCTATTGTTTTTCACATTCAATATGGTTGTTTTGATGATATTCTAAGAATTTTTCTACACTTGGTCGATACACATCTCGATAATGTGAATATTCCCATCCGACATCATTTAGAACATTAAATGCAGCAACTGTGAAATCAATATCAACTGTAGCAATGACCTCATTATTAACTATATCGACATCCACGATTACTCCATCAATATTTCTTAATTCATCAAGTTTTGCATTCAACTCTTCTACGAATTCTTCTTTTGTTTGGTCATCAAATATTTTATACTTATATTCCGTTGAAAGCGACAATATATCATCACCTTCATATTCAATACTTTCTTTTACATCCATATTCACTGCTAAATTCTCACATACATATTTATCGCTCGTGGAATTTGTACACGAACTCACCACACAAACAATCAATATAAATAATACATATTTCTTCATTCTTTTGATCCCCTATTAATGCACTTACTTTTACTATTTATCATACTTCAGTTTCTTACTTTTGAATTGTATGTCTTGTTTGAGACTCTAATTAATCTTTCTTTTGATATGCCTTAAGAATTCCCTCATATTTTTTCACTCGATTGTCATCATCTTGTAGAGAAGAGATGTTGAACATAATTCCACAATAGAAACCCCATAAAGAATCCTCTCCTATGCCGACTGAGTCTGAGAGATTTTCTAACTTTAACAGGATTTCATATATTTCTTTTTGCTTGTTTACTGCAATTGATGATTCAACTTTGTCCATCTCATTTTTTCTAATTCTAACAAAATCGTTATTCGGCAATATAAAGATAAATCCGATTTTATTTAAAGTTCCTTCATCTATACTTGCATAATTTTTTTCATAAATTGTTATTAATTTGTCTAAATCCTCGATATATTTCTTTTCATTCTCAGTTCTGTATAAATAATCAAAATGATCATTTAGAAAACTTGTATCTGTATTACTGTCGAACGTGTCAACATCAAACACCCTATCCCCATATGTCTCTTCATAATAACGGATAAATTTTGTTGATTCATCTTCAGCTTTTGTTATGTCTTTGTTTTTATTACATGAAGCTAAAAAACATGTAAACACTAATAGAACTAAAACTAGTCTTTTCATTTAACCTTCTCCCTCAATATAAACACTTCAATACTATCGTGTATATTTCCAGTAAAATCAAAATATACTTTGTAATGTATCTCAGTAAGAACGTGATCCATACGTTTTTTCTCGTAGTACGTCTTAATTAAATCAACATATATCCGCAGCAAAAACGAAAGAAAAAGACATAAGACTAGTTTGACTTTTGCGGATAGAATTCAAAGCCAATCCAATCATGTTCAATAATAATATCCTTAACTTTTTCTGAAATGTAAATAGGCACAGAATTCTTATCTGCCCGAAAAATATCATAACTACTACATGTTTTAGTATCTAAAAATATCGCATTCGGAACAAATATATACATATTGTATTTTTCATTATAGCTAAAGTTGCTCATACTCATATCATATGCGTCAATGTAATTCAAAACATTCATAACTACATAATCTTCGTTTAATTTATTTGTCACAACATCAATTAAACGAATTGGTAAATACTGGATTCCTTTAAATCCACATCCTTCAAATACCTTTCGAACTTTTTTATGAATTATTGGCCATCTCCAAGAATTTAATAAATATTCACTCTCCAAATCAGACGCTTTGGAACTATAATAGAATTTAACAGTCGGCCAGTCACTAATCAATTTTCCTTCTTGTATAATATATCGAAAAAAACCTTTCTTATAATTACCATATTCTATTTCATCTAGATTTGATTCTTCTGCAAAAATTGTATTAGTACCATTTTTATTGCAGCATCAATTCTTTCCATATCAAATGTTAATTCATAAAACATATTCCTTCTCCTTCATAATCATACCATACTTGTTTTTGGTATGTTCGTACATCTTGTTTACTTTCACTGATTTTATCTCCTTGTGCACCATATGAGATCATAACCTGAAATAGTGCTAATTTACTTGTTAGTATCGTTTATTACGTATTGCTTGCATTTCTCTAATTATAGTTCATAAATTTGATATGATCACATGCTATAAATGTGTATTTAGTAGAAAATAATTATTGGATACAACATCAAAGTTGTTAACTTATGTCATTTTTGAATCATTATATATACTACTTTTTAAACATCTCTTCGAGCATTAATCTCCTATTGTAGTAGTTCCAACTAACTTCACAGCCTAATAAGTTTAAATCGGGGCTAGTGGTGATTCAGTTTGCCTTTAATTTATAAAAATAAACAACCTATATCTGGTCAATTAACTCCAATTATAGGTTATTTTGAATATATTCACTGAAATCCTAGAAAAGTAAAATATTCTATTTTCTCTGCTTTAACGCAAAATCTTCATCTAAGCTTAAATAGTAATCTCTATTTTCTAACAACAGCGAATTCCATTCAATGATTTTATTAGAATCTATATAAATGGTAATAACTTTAGAGGATAGAAAATTATTGCTCACAATTTGTAATGGTGTATTTAAAATATTATTCAATTTACTAATATCTATAGATTCATCTGAGAATGCAACTATATTACCAAATATCTCATTATTTAGTTCATGAAAATTTTCGCATAATGGTCTTCCATCTAACGTACAAATCCAAATTTCCAATAAATTATGGTGACTACATTCAGTGATTTTAGATAATAACTTTTCATCAACATATGTAATATTCCTTAATTCCGCAAATTCCTCCTTTGTAAAAATCACAGGAATATACGGTCTTGAATTTTTAATATATTCCGTTTCTAATGGTACTCCAATAACTAAATCTTCGTAAAATCTCAATTTATATGTATAGAAGATGCTTGAACCAAAATTCAAAGTAATTACTATATCTCCATTAATAGGAATAATTAATCCTATGAGTGGTCCATCATGATACACTTCATCATTCTTAGTTATTTGACACCAATCATTATACAAACCTGATATTTTATATTTATATCTTTTCATTTATTTCTCCTACTTTAAAATTGGTATATCTTTAATACTTTTTTCTTCACACTTCTTTAGTGTAGATAATAATAATCATGAATTTTGAAACTTCTTATGATTGAATACCGTTGATGAGCATGTTACCTTTCGTGGACTTGTAATATAAGTGTTTGCCACTACCACATTCAGTATTCTAGATGCGACAAAGAGACTTTATACCCTAAAGATTGATAATCCTAGTTTGTACTTATCCTATATATACGTATTTTCTTTTTTCTAAACTTTCTTAGCTAATAAAAAAAAGACTCTTTTAGTTTTAAATTATAGAGTCTTTTTTGAAAAACCTTATTTTAATAAATTCAAATAACTAAGTCTAGTTACTTAATCTTCTTCATTTATTCTTATTGCAATGTAAGGTTTAAAAAATAGCTTGTAAAATTCATTATTTTCCATATTTATGTATAGACTATTTTCCTTCCTTATTAAGTGTGTAACTTTTTTTGCTTCTATTTTGAATATAGGGGTTTCTTGCCCTTTACTTAATATTGATATGTAGCATTTATTCTCATAAGAAAAGACATCTAATGTTAATATTATATTTTTTTCATCACTTGTTTTATACCAATAAATTTGCTGCTCCTCTCCATAAGGAAATCTAGGATAAGATTCAAATAACTCTAATAAATCTAATGTATCAAACTTCATAATTACCTCCTATTTAGGTATAACAGTAATAACCTTTCCAGATGAATTAGTAATTACTGTTATATCAACTGTTGTATACTTTAATGTTCCAGGATAATCTCCCATACTTTTCATTCCATTTATTATAGCATCTTCTACCACCATTGGAGGTATATTTCTAGGTTGAACATAATTAGTGACAAACTCATAGTATTCATTTGTTCCTGGAACTAATCCTTGGTTTTGAGCTATCGTATTTGCTCTAGTTGTTAATTCAGCTCTAACTTCGGCTGTATCTGGTGCCATTCTTTCTAGCGCATGTTGAGAATATTCTCGTCCATTTATAGTTGAACCACCCTCTTGCATATTCCAACTAGTATTATTATTCGAACCCTGTACAGTACTCACACTTTGTGCCTTCCAAGTATTTCCAACTCTATAAAGTGCATATCCTCTAGCATAACCATCAAGTCCTGACTGATGCAAAAAGTAATAACCAGTCTCAATATATGCACTAGCTGCTGAAAAAGTTTTCTGCCAGTCTTCTTTCAGTTCGACTTGAGTCAAATAATTTTTTCCTTCACCTTTCATTCGCACTTTCAAATCTAGTACATTTAGATCCCATACACTTATTACTCTATACATGTTGGTTGGAATTTTAGAGTCGTTTATTCTTAAGAAATCTTCTAGGTTCTCATTAAATAGTCTATTCCCTTTTCCATCGTCAATAGCCCATACAACATCTTCTCTAAATACCATTTTATAAATTGTGTATTTCTTTAACTCTCTTATTCTTTCTTGATAATATCTACTATTTGGATTAGTATAATCTTCCACAAACTGCATATACGCGAAAATACAATCAACTTCCGTTTGAGTTGCTTTAGCGACTCCCTCTACTACCTTGTACTCAACTGATTGTGGGTCAATTTTTTCTAGAAGTTTAGTTGTTGTCTTTTCGAGCATTCCTTGAATTGTTTCCCGCAATACTTGTTTATGCGTCTTTTTATTCTTTGATGTTGTCTTGACAATATGCTTTTTAACACTCGACACTACCTTTTTCACGCTACCAACAACAGCACTTACTATACTTTGTTTCTTCTTTTTCTTTGCTTTATTTCCATCCTTATCCACATACTTGTAAGGATTACTTAATGCATAGTTGTAACGGTTTTGAGTTGCTACATCTGTGTTTTCACCTTTGTAGTTGCGATCGATTTGGATAAAGTTTCCAATGGTTGGATCATAGTATCTAGCACGTAAGTAGATGAGTCCTGTTTCTTGTTGGTACTCTCCATTGTATGCATGACTTTGTGCTATATTGCTCGTTTTTCCATAATCACTGTACGTTAGTTTCGTAACTTTGTTGTTTTTTACTTGTAATGCAATACTGTCATTTAAACTCGCTACTAATGTAGTTCCATCTTCTTCCAAGATGGATAATCCATACACATTACTATTTCCATTTGTTTCTAGAATTTGTGTATACTCTACGTTCTTATCAAGAACGAAATCTGTCACTTCTACATCCTTTTTGTAGCTTGCAGTATATGAACTTGTTCCTTGATATGTACAGACACCACCATTTGCTTCTTTTGTTTTTACTTGTTGGCGTAGTCCATCAAATGTATTTTTAACTTTTGTATCACTTGAAGTTGTTACATCGATGACTCCTTCATAATCATACCATACTTGTTTTTGGTATGTTCGTACATCTTGTTTACTTTCACTGATTTTATCTCCTTGTGCATCGTATGCAAAGGTATAGATATAATCACCTTTTTGATGTTCAACTAATTGGTCAAATGCATCATATGTATACACTTCTTTACTACCATCAGAATTCACTTTACTTGTAAGGTTTCCATTATCGTTATAATAGTAACGACTTACACCTTTTGCACTTTCAACACTTTCTAATTGGTTTTTATCATTATATGTATACGTTTTAACACCTTCATCATTACTTGAAACACGTTTGTTTCCATACATATCGTATGTGTAAGATGTCTTAACTAATTTTCCATCTACATATTTACTACTTTCACTTAGTTCATCTGCATCATTATACACATAGTTATTTTCTTTGCCGTCAATAACTTCTTTAACGACATTATCATTTGCATCATATGCATACGTACGGCTTTGTTCGAGTTTCTTATCCTTGTAGATATCTTGTTTTACAACATTTCCTAATTTGTCATACGCAAATGTTGATTGCATATTTCCTTGCACAAGATCAACAAGTTCACCTCTATTGTTATATGAATACGTTGCAATTGTTGCATCGTTCTTCTTCACAGTAGACAACATACCATCTTTATAACTATAAGTAACGACGTCTTTATTTGCGTAAGTCATTTTAGATAATTGCTTATCTTTATTGTAAGCATAACTTACAGTTTCTTTGTTTGCATTTGTTGAAGTTAACATTTGGTCAAATGCATCATATGTATATGTGATTGTGCCATTTGCACCTTCTGCTTTAATTAGATTGTTTCGTTTATCATAACTGAAGGTTTGACTATTCTTTTGAATCTGGTTGTTATTGTTGTCATAAGCATATGTGATAATTGTGCCATCTGGTTTTGTTTCTTCAACTTTATTACCAAATACATCATATTTTGTTTTCTCAACATATCCATATTCATTTTTCTCATATGTACATTGATTGAAATCATCATATGTATATACTGCCATTTTTGTTCCTACAGTTTTTGTAAGTGCATTTCCATTTCCATCATACGTATATCTAACAACACGTCCTTGTGCATTCTCAGCTTTTTCTAGTTGACCAAGTGTATCATAGGCAAATAGTTGTTTGACACCTCGCTTATTTATAAAGCTAGTTTCATTTCCATTTGCATCAAATGTTCTTTGTTCTGTATTACCATTAGCATCTGTAATTGTAATTGCATTACCACTTTCATCATATGTAACACTTTGAATTACTTGCATACTTCCTTCATATTCTACAAGATATGCAGATGGACGATTGCATGCATCATATTGTGTTTCGATTACTTTTCCATACTCTGCTTCTTGGATTACATTTCCATTTGCATCGTATGCTTTTGTTTGTGCAGTTTTACCATTTACCTTTGTTTCAATAAGCTGGCTTTTTGCATCATATACATAACTTTCTTTGTATGTATCATTTTCAACTTTTTCAAGAAGTTCTCCATACACATTGTATGTATATGCTGTTTTATAACCTGCAGCATCTTCAGTACTAACATTTCCGTATGTATCATATGTGTAAGTTGTAACATTTGAATTTCCATCTTTTTTTGTAGCAACTTGATTGTAATCATTGTAGGTAAATTGTTCTTGAACGACATCATTCACACTTGTTTTTACATGATTTCCTTTTTCATCATAAATAGAAGTTGTTGTTTTATTTGCTGTCGTTTCTTTTGTGACATTTCCTAGTACATCATAACTTCGTTTTGTAATGACACTATTATAGTCACTTTCTTCAATGATTTGACCATAGTCATCGTATACAAATGTCTTACTAAAACCTTCACTATTGGTTTCTTTGCTGACTTTATTTGCATCATTATATGTATATGTAATAGAGCCACCAATAGCATCTTCTACCTTAATTAGACGCAGTGCGTCATCATAGCTATACAGTGTTTCAAACCCACGCGCATCTACTTCTTTTTCAAGTTGTTGGTATGCATTATATAAACTTTGTTTTGTATTTCCTAGTGCATCGATTTCCTTAGTTACATTTCCGTTCGCATCATATTCCGTTTTGCTGGTATTTCCTAATGCATCAGTTGTTGATACTTTTTGGTTTTTTGCATCGTATGTGTAAGTGATTGCATTTCCTAATGCATCCACTTCTTTAGTCACATTTCCATTTGCATCATAACTTGTCGTCGTTTCACTCTTACGTTTTACATCTGTCGTCTTTGTTAATTGACCCAGTCCATCATAACTATATGCTAATTCTTTATCGCCAATGACTTCTTTGATTTTCTCATTACGTTTGTTGTATGCGTATGTTGTACTTACACCAAGCGGTGAAATACTTTCAATCACATTTCCATTTTTGTCGTACACTTGGCTTGTTGTTCCTTGCACATTTGTTGTGGATGTAACTTGTCCAAGTTGGTCATATGTATAGCTTATTGTACGACCATATGCATCGATTTCAGTCAATTTTTGGTTATATACATCATAAGTGAAAGAACTACTTCTTCCATTGCTATCTTCTTCTTTAGTTACATTTCCATATACATCATAGCTTGTTGTTGTTTGTAGTTGCGTATATTGATCTGTTTTTGTTACTTGTCGACCAAAATGATCATATGTATAACTTTCATTCAGTTCTGTATTTTTCTTTGTTCTTACATCCCCATATTTGCTGTAGGTAATACTTTCAATTAATGTACCTTCTTGATATGTATTAAGCAATTGATTGTATTTACTATATGTAAATGATGTTGTAAATCCATATGGATCAACAACTGTAATGCATTGTCCTTTTTCGTTGTATGCATACGTTGTTGTATTTCCTAGAGCATCCTTATCAGCAACAAGAAATCCTTGTGCATTATAAACATGTTCTACTGTATTTCCATTTTTATCTGTTTCTTTAATTAGATTTCCTTCACCATCATACGTTTGTGTTGATATATTTCCTAATACATCAGTTGTTGAAATGATTTCATCATCAAAGTTATATGTATACGAAGTCGTGAAACCTAATGGATCTGTTTCTTTGATCTTACGGTTGTACACATCATATGTATACGTTGTGATCACACCATCTACATCTTCTTTTGTAATATTGTTATTACTGTCGTAGCTATATGTTGTTACATGTTCAATCTCACCAATACTCACTGTCTTTGTTTTGATGCGACTATATGCATCATACGTATACGTTGTTTTTTGTCCGCGAATATCACTTTCTTCAGTTAAAAGCAAACCAGTATATACTTTACTTTCTTTGGTTCCATTGGTATATGCTTTTTCGATTTCACGGTTTTTATCATCGTAGCTATATGTCGTTTCTAATCCAGTAGCATCAACATGTTTGATTAATAAATCCTGATCATATGTATCTGTACTTTTTTGTCCACGTACATCAATTGTTTTAATTACATGGTCTAAGGCATCATACGTATAACTTATTTCATTACCTAATCCATCACTTTCCTTAATTAATCTAAGTTTAGCATCATAGGTATATGTTTTTGTAATTCCTTGTGCATCTGTTTCTTTGATACACTGGTTATTACTATCATAAACTTTTGTATTTGTTAGACTTCCTTTTTTACTAGCAATTACATTATTGTTTTTATCATACGTATTTGTAGTAATTCCACCAATGCGATCACGATAACTTGTAATGTTTCCATTACCATCATAACCCCACTCTTCATAAGTCCCATCCGTATACGTTTTCTTAATCATTTGATTATTATCGTTATACAAATACGTTTGATTTTTACCCTGGTTATCACTTTCTTTTAGTACGTTTCCACTTGCATCATACGTAAAGTTTTCAACTAGACCATTTGAATGTGTAATGCTGGAAATTTGATTTCCACTATATGTATATGTCTTTGATGCACCTGTAGCACTTGTTTCTGTTACTACACGATGGTTTGCATCATACGTATATGTTGTAAATGTTCCATCTGCTAGCGTATGTTTTACTAGATCATTTCCTTGATATGCAAAATACTCTACACCACCATCACGACCCGTTTTACTTGTTACTTGGTGTGCGCTATTATACGTATAACTTTCTGTCGTTCCATCTGGATATACGATTTCAAGTAAATCATGTTTATCATACGTATACGTTGTTTTATTTTGATCTTCATCGATTTTCTCAATAATATTGCCATACGTATCATAGCGATATGAACTACTTGAACCATCTCCATAAGCAACTTTCGTTGTTTTAAAGTCTTCATGTTCATACGCCACTTTTGTATTATCAGCTAGAGTAATATCCGTCTTCTTATTTGTATAAGAAAACTTCATTTCTTGACCTTTTCCATCCTTTTGGCTTTTTACTTTACCTTCATTATCATAAGTATTTGTGGCAATGGTATTTCCATTTTTATCAATGATACTACGCATGAAGTTCTTATCATCATAGTTATATATTTCTTTATGTCCTAATACATTTGTATATGATGTTAAATTACGTTTTGCATCATAGGTATAACTTACACTTTTTCCATTTGGTAATTGGATACTTTGCACTAAATTGTTTTCATTGTAGGTAAAGCTAATTTCCTTTTCACCAACACGAATACTTTGAATTGCACCATATGCATCATAAGAAATAGTCGTTTTGTGTCCAGTTTTTTCAATGATAGTCACAAGTGTTCCATAACTATCAAATACATACGTTTTTCCAGTTTCAATATCAAAGATTTGAACTTCATCTTGTTTCACTTCGATTTCAATACGATCTGTTGTTTTTGGTGTATATCCATTTGCGGTTTTATCAATTTGAAGAATCTTCCCATCCCCTCTGAAAAATAAGATGTTCTTATTTTCATCATAGGTTACATATTGCTCCAAATTACTTGTAAACCCATTTCCAAACATATTTGAAACTTGTTCTCCCGTTGAGTTGTAATAACGGTGGAAAGTAAATGCATCATAATCTTTTAAAGTGAAATCTTGTGTTTCATAATAAAAGTTTCCATTGGTTGTCGTAATTGGATCCCCAATTGGACAAGTTCCATAACATTGTGGTCCTCGATATACATATTTAGCTTCATACGTAATCGTACGTAGTGGTGGTGTATAAACATCTTTTGGTACTTTGGTATTATCTTTCTTAAAACGGATAAATAAAACTTGTCCAGCATAGACACTATTGCTACTTTGATTATTATCCAATTTGATTTGATCAATACTTACTCCATAATACGAAGCAATAGAACGTAATGTATCTCCATTTTTAACTTTATACTTGATAAATCCATCCGTTATGATACTTTTTGAACTCTCTATACCATCTTTTTTAACCTTCATAACATACTCGTATAAAGTATCAAATTTTGGAATGCTTTCTGCTTTTACATAATTTGTTGTATAGTTTTGACCTTCTTTATTTCCATTATATGATGGTTGTACTGTATGTCCACTTCCATATGGGTTTGTAAATACGATAGGATGAGAAAAATATGCTCCTCCTACACTCATTGAAAGAAGTTCATTAATTACTGTAGAGTTACCGTCTTGTTTTTCATGTAATTTAAATACAGCTGTTGCATATGGTTTTATTAGACCATCTAAACTTAATGCTTTAAATCCATCATTTAATTTACTAACAACACGTAGCTCTTGATCAAAATTTTCAATGGAAAGGTTTGGATCCACATCATAATCTTCACGATATTCAATCGTAATTCTTGGACGACTTCCCGTACTTTCACTATTAAAAACATTCGCAAATACGTTAATTGATTCATTTTCCGCCTTTAATAATAGTGTTTTTTCGCTACCTTTGTATCGACTACTAACATAACCTGTAATATCAAATTTATAATATTTGTTTTTAACTCCTTCAACATTATTTGTTGATAGTTTTTTCTCTGCAGCAGGTTGGGTATTCCAAGTTAGTGTATTTAAATTTGCATTGGCACATTCATACGCTTCAATATTTTTCCCCATCAAGTGACTCACACCTTGCTCAATACCGTCTTGTTCTTTATATAATTCTAAGTTTGCCTTTTCGACACGCATATTATTTCCAAGATTTGGTTTATCGATGTAAAAATATGAACGGTTTACACCTGTTCGTACACCAATACCTGCCCAAAACTCGTTATCATATCCAACAAACAAATCACTATATTGACTTGAACTAAGGTTTGGTGTTTCACTACGCACGTAACATGATGTAATATTCAGTACTTCAAGATTTGCCGCTCTTGTGCTTAAAGCAATTGGATATACTTGAGCACTATCATTAATCCAAGTTTGATCTAAGCTCAATGATACATGTACGCCATCCTGTGCATTTTCGTATGCGATTTGACTGTTTCCAATCGCTTCTGTTGCACTTCGAATTGTTGGTTTAGTAAACACATATACATCTTGATCTGGATTATCACTACGATAAAACACAACTCCATCGTCTGTCTCTTTACTTGTCAAATGTTGACTAGTAAAAATAAAATCCAATGTAGATTTTTCAACAGGTCCATTGATATAGAACGTAGTAAATACTTTATTTGAACGTATTACATATTCCATATCGATATTTTTATATACATTCGTAAATAAAATTACATTATCTTTTACACTATAATGTGAAACATCTGCATCTGGCAAACTCCATTGCAAATCACTTGTTTCTTCATTTGTTACACGAACACTGTTTCCATCAATTTGTACATCAAGCAATCCATCTTTACTTTTATAAATCGCTTTATTTGAACGTGTTCGATTTACATTTTCTAATCGATCATCAATATCAACTAGTTTCCCATCTTCTTCTTTATGAATTGGCTCAAAGTACGTTTCCTTAACGAAAACGCCTTTTTGAATTTCATACGTTTTTGAATTAATTTCACGCTTGTCTTCAACCTCTTCATACGATTCGTATGGATCACTTAAATCATAGTTACTTGCTTCTTTTGTAACTACAGTTTCTTCCTGTTCATCATCATTTGCATCATATACATTAACAATCTCTCTTTGTATATCTTTTTGATACATACTTCCATAACTTGCACCTGGAGTAATTCGATTTGACTGCGCAGCTAATACACGCAGCCCGGTATCAGATACTTGTAACAGCATCAGACACACTAAAAATACTGGTAATAGTTTCTTTCTCATGTCTATTCTTTCCCTTTTCATTCTATGTTTAATTATTTACACGCACTTTTTGCATATGTTCGATATTCTTCATATGCTTTTTCTAAAGCATTCACACTTGCTTCAGTTTCTTTTTCTTTGAATTCTTTAACTGCTTTAATCAACACTTCTTGTTTTTTATACAATTGTTTTTGTTTTTTCCCCTCATGTTTCTTAAGCAGTTTATGCTGTTCAACTAATGCATCTTCATAGTCCTGATAATCTTCGTACCATTTTTCACTACATAGATCGCTACGTTCCAACAATATTTGTAACTCATCTGTATTAATTGATGCTAATTCACAAACATCTTCAATGGTATCTGCTTTCTTTTGATCATCATCCTTAACACTTGTACATTGTTGCAAAAGCAGAAGTAATAACAGTAGCAACAACACAACAACAACTACATGCTTTACCTTCACTTCTTTCGTCTTTATGGTAAATAGTACCTTGTTCCAAATCTCTCTCAAAATGTTCCCCCTTTATAAAAAAAGTGCAAAGTAAAAAAACAAACGTTTTGTTTCTTAACTTCGCACACATAACATACACATTTTAACATATAATATGTGTCATTTTCTATATATTTTTTTTCGTACTCTTGGTAGTGTAAAATATCTTGTGTAAACTCCTTGAACCACCAAACCATGAGAAATGGTTAATATAGAAAAAGGGTGCCGTTCCTAGTAGAATTAAT